>CAIWXH010000254.1 GCA_903916565.1 uncultured Oscillochloris sp.
CACCATTGACGAAGCTGAGGGTCCCGCTAACGGTACCCGTTGCCGCCGCGTTGAGCTGCACCTGGAACGATACCTCGCTGCTGGGCGCAACCGGCCCGCCGGGGAAGGTTCCCACCAGGGCGTACCCCGCCGGGAGCGTGAGCGCGCCCAGGCTCAGGTTCGCGCTGCCGGTGTTGCGAATGGTGAAGCTTCGCAGCACCGGCGTGCCCACCAGGGTAGTGCCGAAAGCCACCGCCGTCGCCTGCCCGTTGGTCAGTGGGGTTCCAGCGGAGGTCGCCCCCAGATAGACCGCAATCGCCGGGGCGGCTTCAAACGCGCCAATATCGATAACACCCACGACTCGCGGAAAGCCCGTGCCGCGCTGGTCTGTCGTAGGCAGCGGGGGCAAGGTCGGGTCGCCAGCGTCAAGCGCCGGGGAGCCAGGCAGCAGCGCCCTGGTCAGAGTCGGCCCGCCATTATCCGTGAGCGCACCAAGGAGTGGGTTGATTGGCGCGGCAGATGTGCCAACGTGGTCTCCGGTGTTCGTGGCTAATGTCGGAGGATCATCAACACCAATGATATTGTATCCATTGCTAGTAACTGAACCTACTATATCAGGAAAAATATCAACGGGAGATAGATCGATATTTTCGGCGATAATGGTACTGTAAAGGGAGACACCGCTGCCCCTCACCGCCGCATCGCCGATACCATCACTATCACTATCAGAGGTGTTGCCCGCGATGGTAGAGTGGGTCAGAGAGGTCAGCCCACCCGTATCATAGATCGCACCACCGTCGTCGATCGCGAGATTGCCGCTGAAGGTGCTATTGATGATGTCGATTGTCCCACCGCCATCCACAGTGATAGCGACCGCGCCGCCCTCCCTGGCGCTGTTGGCGCTAAAGGTACTCGCGCTGATGCGCCCATTCGCATCCATCGTGTCAATCGCGCCGCCACTGTACGCCGAACGATTACTGCTAAACGTACTCTCGGTGATCAGCAGATCGGTGTAGCGTGCGTAGATCGCCCCGCCTTCACCCTCGCTGTCGCCGCCGCTCATCGTCAACCCCGAGATCGTCAGGGATGTCTGGGTGCCCTGCCCTCCCCCTCCGCTAACACAGAGCAGGCGGAAGAACGGGCTCGCAGGATCCCGCCTGATCGTCGCGCCGTTGCCCTGGATCGTCAGGTTGCCATCAGGCACGATCACCGGGAGGCCATTGGATCCAAATGCGTTGTTGTCGCTAGTGGTGAGGGTGTAGGTGCAGCCTGCGGCGAGGGAGATGACATCGTCTACGCCATTGGTATTCGCGGTCGTGATCGCAGCCACAAGCCCAGCCACATCAGCGCAGGCAACGCTGATAGTCGCGGCATAGGTGAGGGGCACCGGGCCAACAAACGAGGCAAAGAGAGCGAGGAGCAAAATCAGCGTAACTCTGTGGAGCGCCATCGTGTGCGTGCTGGTGTGGCGGCACATACAAAGAGCCTTTCTCTGAAGCAGCGGTAGGAACACTAGAGGGGAATGGGAAATACATAATCATCCAGTCCCATTGACGGTGTCGGAACTACTGGTGACGAACCATTTGCCGAAGTGCGGGTCACGGATAAAGCAACATTCGGGCCTTTGGGAATCAGCGTGAAGCGTCCCATGTGGAGTAGACCGGCTGGTGCCAGGGGCTGAACCACCGCACACATAGTATCCGTAACTTCTTTCAGCCCTCGCTGAAGCTGAAGGAGCAGCGGCAGACGGGCAAGCCCGTGCAGCGGATCTCCTTCCCCGTCCAAACGCCCGTTGCGCGCCGGTGTGCTGCGTCCGTGCTGAGCGAGGACGTGCGCGCACGGATGGCCGCGATCGTTGCGGCGCTCGATCCGGTGCGCCTGCTCGACCAGATGGGTCAGGTACAGGCCGCGCGGTGGTCACAGGCCGTGGTGTTGCGTGCTGGGGTGACGGCCCCAAGCCAACCACCACCCGTGCGGTTTGTGGCCGATGTGGGAGGGGGCGACGGCATAAGCGCGAACTTTACCGTACGGTACCAATCGAAGATCCCATCACGCTGCGAGCGGGCGAACCACGGACTGCGTTCGTTCTTCCAGCCAGGCGCGCATATCCGTCTCTTGCGCGAGGCGCTGCCGTGGGCTGGAGCAGAAAAAGCGCTGCAAGCGCGGAAGGCCCTCCCGCAACCGGGCGCGGGTTCAGTGCCCGATCACGTCCTGGCGCAAGGTTTCAAGGCTGAGGTGGCAGACACGCCAACTACGCACGGGGCATTGGGTCGCGGTGGACAGCGCCGTGCGGAGTTCGGTCGCCAGATTCTCCTGCAAGACCCAGGCGATCACCAGCGCCCGCACCGTGGCTTCGGCCACATCCATTCGTTTGCAGCGCCGCAGGCGCACTCGCAGCAACTGCTTGAGGCGCTTGAACACCAGTTCCACGTGCCAGCGGGCGCGCTACACGCGCAGAACCGCAGCGGCAGGCTAGGCGGCGGAGTCCAGGGTGGTCAGCACCAGCAGCCAGCCGGCCAGCAGGCGCGTGGTCGCTGCGGGACGACGCCCGCGCTTGCGGGCCTTCCGCTGCTTGCGCTGGCAGGCTTTCTGGGCGTGATCGGGGGACAACGGGGCCGCCACCAGCCGGACGCGGTAGCGGTGACCCTGGTGGCGACACCAGCCTTCCCACTCCCGCGTGGCAGCACCCGGCTGCCGCAACCACGCGATCACAGCAAAGGGATGCCCATCCGCATCCTCCACGGGACAGGTCGCGGGATGGCTGCGGACACCACATCGGCCTGGGCCGCGTGGGCGTGCGCCACACTGCGGCAATAGCCATAGCCGGTATCGGCGACGATGCTGTCGCCAGGGGCGAGGACAAACCGTTCGAGGTGCTCGCCCCCGTGGTGGTCGGTGACGACCACGCTGCTCAGACACCCGGCGGTGACGTCGTCGTCCCAGTGTACCCGCCACCCATCGCCGCCGCGCCCGATTTGGCCCAGACGGGTGGCATCAATGAGTCGCACCCGGCACCGGGTGGGTGGCGAACTGGCCGGACGGGCGGTCAGCAGCGCCGTGAGCAGCCAACCCAACCATGCGTTGCGCTTCCGCAGGCGCGTGCGCCAAGCAGCCTCAGAGACATCCGCGACCTTCACGATCACGGCCTAGGCCCCGAGCGAGCGCGTGGAGTGATCTGCGCGCACGAAGGCCAGGAGCGCCCGCAAGAGGTCGGTGACACTGACCACGCCCCGCACCCGCACGAAGGCATTCAACGCACGGGCCTGACAGGCAACTGGGGAACCACCTCTGTGGCCCACCCGTCCTCGACGAGTACGATGGTTTGCTCGCGCGTGGGGATGACAGTATGATGGGAACGAACCGGCATGATATCCTCCTGTCCTATGAGCGGTTTGTACCAGCACTATAGTAGAGGAAACCATGCCGGTTCGTGATTCGATGGTTCAGGAGCTAAAGTTCGCGCTTATGGGGCTTGGCCCTCCTTTGATGATTCTTCTGCTGGGCTTTAGCGCTGCTTTGTGCGTACCTGACGGGCCGCGTCCTCAATAGCGCGACGCGAGGTTTCGATCAGTTCTTGCCAATTTACGATGGGCACATCAGGTGCCTTGTTGCGCTTCTCAAGCAGTACCCACACCCAAAGCGCACCTTGGGCGACGATCACGAACAACATAATGCCGAGCATGATCCAGCCATCTCCGGCCATGGTGACCCTGCCTTTCTAAGCGCCTAGCTGAACGAACCAGCACAAGGAGCAACTTTGACATATAGTACCGCGCATTGGACTCTGACGCAACCGTTTGTTCGGGGTGGCCCCATTATACACCCGTGCTCCGCCGCCGCACCATCCGCAGCGCGCCGCCGGGTGCGATTTCGATCTGGTGGCCGCGCCAGTTGATCCGACGCGGCGCCAGGGCGGCGCTGAGCGCCTGCGCCGGAAGGGTGAGCTGCACCAGCGGCCCTAGCCACGCCCAGCGCGGCGGTGTCGCGCCAGCGAGGTACGCCGCGTTCAGATGGGCGATCAGTGCGCTGCTATAGGCCAAGTAGGCCACGCCCAAGCCCCGCGTCGCCCCGTCGCCCCATCGGGTCGCCCCGCAGGCCAGCCACGGCGCGAACAGGGGCAGCAGCGCCACCCCGTAGAAGCGGGCCAGTTCAACCGGCGGCAGGTGGCGCATCAGCGACTCGCGGGGGAAGATCAGCCAGCGCTGCATCAGCCGCCAGTAGTGCCCCGGCCCCGTCACCGTGGTGCTAATCGCGTGGCGCAGGGGCGTCTGGGCTAGTCGGTAGCCGCCCGCCCGCAGCCGCTGCGCCACCGCAAAATCGTCGGCGGCAATACCCTCTAGCCCGCCAAAGCCGCCTAGACCTTCAAGCACATCGCGGCGCAGCGCGTAGAACATGCCGTTGATCGTCGTCGGCGCGGCCAGCATCGCCGCTGGCACATAGGTCAACAGGCTGTTGCTGTTGACGAAACTAGACACCAGGGCTGACCAAAGGCCGTCGAAGCTGACGTAGTAGGGCAGCCCGAAGGCCAAACCGACGCCCGGCAGGTCAAGGTAGGGCAGACACTGCTCCAGCGCATCGTCCGGCAGGCGCGTGTCATCGTCCAGCACACAGAGGATCGCGCCGTGCGCTACGCGGGCACCGACGATTAGCTTGGCCGTCTTGGGGTTCTCGGTCGGCGCGGGCGGCGGCACGAGCAGCAGGCGCACCTCGGCCTGGGGATGCTCGGCCAACAGCCGCGCACAGACGCGGCGACCCTCGGCGTCGTCCTCGTCCACCAGCCAGAGCCACTCACGCGGGTAGCTTGAGCGGAAGCGCAGACTGGCCGCAAGGCTGGTCGCCAGGGTCGGGTCGCCGCTGAGGATGGGCTGCACGATGCTCACCAGGGGCCGTGCGCCCGCTGGCGCTGGGGGCGCGGGGCGTTGGAAGAAGCGCACGACCGCCAGGTGCTTCAGCAGGCGCTCGCCAAGCGCGAGCAGCAGCAGCGTGGGGAGCAAGCGGCGCCTCATTCGACCACCTCGGCCCGCTCGCCGCGCCGCACCCGGATGCGCTGGCCGCGCCATTCGATCACCTCGTCGCCCAGGCTCGCCGCCACGATCTGCGCCGGGGTGATGAGCGCGGTCACCGGCAGCAGCGGCCACCGGCGCCACGGCGTCACCCGCTGGAGATAGCGCCGATCCACGTAGGCGTACAAGCCGAGAAACAGCGCCAGGCAGATGAGCGCCGCGAGGCTTGCGTCTCGGCGGCGGCGCAGCAGCGCCAGCACGCTTACTAGCGGCGGCAGCCAATTGCCGATAGAACCCAGGGCGCTGAGCGCCGACTCCTTCGGGCTGAGGCTCGGGAGCATGGTTTGGCGCGGGATGATGAACCAGCGCCGCAGCTGCGCGTGGTAGGCCCGTGCCGTGGGCAGACGATTTTCGACCGTGTAGATCAGGGGCGTTTGTTCGCAGCGCAGGCCGAGCGCGCGCACACGGCGGGCCAGCTCATGGTCATCGTCAATGCGCCCGGCCATGCCGGTGAACCCGCCCGCTGCCGCAAACACCTCGCGGCGCAGCGCGTAGCAATGGCCCGTGATGGTGTACGGCTCCGTGAGCAAGGACAGCGGCACATAGCTTGGCAGCGCCCAGGCGTTCACAAACAGGCTCATCAGGCTCGACCAGGGCGATTCCCAGGCGGTGTAGCAAGCCAGCCCGAAGGTGGCCCCAACCCCCGGCGCACCAAGGTGGCGCACCAGCGTCGTGAGCGCGTCGGGCGGCAGGCTGACGTCATCGTCAATAAAGGCCAGGACCGCGCCGTCGGCGTACGGCAGCGCCGCCAGCAGTTTGGCGATTTTCGAGGCCACGGTGCCCGCATCGGGGGCCACGACGAGCAGCTTGGCGTCCCAGTTGGGGTGCGCGGCGATCAACTCGCGCACCATGCGCTGGCTCTGCCCATCGGCCTGATCGCAGACCAGCAGATGGCGCTGCGGCCCCGCGTAGGCTAGGCGCGTCCGGCTCGCCAGCGCCCGCCGCAGATCGTGGCTGGCCCGCGTCACGGGCTGAATAAGCGTGACGGCGGGCCAGTTCTGCGGCAGCGGGGGCGCGGGTCGCCGGAAGAAACGCTCTAGGGCGACGAGGCGCAGCGCCCGGTCGAGGGCGTAGGCGGCGAGCAGGCCGTGCGCGACCTGGAACCTGAAAGCTGGCACGCTCAAACCTTGGCTAAGGCCATTACTCACAAGGTAAGGTTTCGACAAGGTGGTCAAGCGGCGTTCCTGCGCCCGCCGGGGGACTGAAGTCCCCGGCTTGCTCGCGGCAAAGCCTGCCTTCGCAGGCTCCGCTAGGCCGCGCAGGCGGCCTTCGTCCCGCGTAGCCCGTGGCTTCAGCCACCGGGCGGGCGGGTTTGCGAACGGTTTGATCCTTGACGCCGCGACGAATTCCTTACCTTGTGAACCATGCCTAAGAATCCGTAAGGGCACAGCTTCCTGCGCCCTTACGAACCGTGGCCGATCCTGGCGCACTGAATGCTACGTCTTACTTGCGCGGGGTGCTGGTGGCCTCGGCCACTGCCGTGTTGATGGCCTTGGCCGCCGCGTCGAGGCCCCCGATGGCGGCCTTGAGCAGCGTCACGTACAGCCCGGTGGTGGCGGTGATGACGTCCGTGGTCGCCTTGACAATCTCATTGGTACCCTGGGGCGAGGCAGCGCCATCCAGAGCCGCCGTCACGCTGGTGATCAAGCGTGTGAAGACGGTGCCAAACGCATTGGCGGTCGTGAGCGGCAAGGTGATCGCCGCAATCAACAGGCGGTTCAGGCCAGCACCGGCATCAGCGATGCCCGAAAACGTCGTCTCAGCCGGGGTGGTGGGCGCGGGCGGTGGGGTCTTCGCAATAGCCATAGTACATACTCCTTGTAAGCCTAGCGGCATCGACAGCCCTGCACCGCATTATACAAGGAAATGAGCCAAACGAAACCATGTCGCCTAGTCACGCTACGTTTGGGCATGACGTCATCCACATGCAGTTCGACCAGGGGGGGTGTGGCTCCTGTGGCGAACGGCTCGCGTGTACCAAAGCCGCCGCTGGCCCACGCACGCGCAAACTGCGGCCCCAGGCCCAACACGAAGCGCTGCAGAGCGCACCGCACACGCCAGGAAACGAAGGACTTCAAGCAACGCTACAAACGACGGGCCGGGATCGAAGGCACGATCAGCCAGGGGGTTCATGGCTTTGATCTGCGCTATGCCCGCTATCGGGGGTTGGCAAAAACCGCACTCCAGCATATCTTTGTGGCCCTGGACATCAATCGTACGCGGCTCATCGCCTGGTTGGCAGAACGACCGAAGGCACAGACCCGTCCCTCCCGCTTTGCCGCAGCGTTTCGGCATGCCGGAATGACTCCGCTCCCGGTGTCTTGAACCCCCACCGATGTGATTCGCCAACAGCATCCTTCAGCCACCGGGCGGGGGCTGGCAGGCGACGTTACCTCAGCCCTATGCGCGAAACGATGTGTTACAATTAGAAAGTGCGAGGTTGCTTTATCAGTCTGGGTAATCCTTAGACTACCGCACAGGAGGCGGACTATGCTCCAAGTTGAGATGAACGATGAAGTGTTTGAGGCGAAGCTGGGCGAGCGGCTAGTGTCGGTCGCCCGTCGCAACGCGGCCCACATTGGCTTCTACTGTGACGGCAACGGCCTCTGCACGCTGTGCGAATGCCACGTGCTTAGCGGTGCCGATCAGTTGAACGAACCGACTGAGGTTGAACACACGTGGCTAACAGATGACCGTTTGGCCGAAGGCTACCGGCTTGGCTGTCAGATGTCGCTGCGCGGGATTGGGCGCGTGCGCGTGTTGACCCGCGCCGAGGAGATGCGCCGCCAGCTTGATGCGGTACTCAGCCCCCCCGCTGGCACCACGGCGCTTGAGAATCTGCGCCCGTTATTGGACAACATCGTCGCGATGAACTGGCAGCACATTGGGCGCTGGCCCGCTAATCTGGTGGATGGGTTTCAACGCCTTGGCCTGGTTGCCTTGTTTTGGCCGTTCGCTGATCTGAACCTGCTGATTAGTGATACCGTGCGGATCACACAGCGTCTGCTCGCCGCCGATAGCCCGAGCGTCGCCGCCGCTGAGCAGAAGCCCGCGCGGCCCCCTGCGCGTGAGGCGGCGTAGCGTTCAATGAGGTTTTTTGTGGAGAGGGCGCGGCCCTCTCCACGCCTCGCCCCACCCGCGTAATGACAACCTCCAAACCGTTTGCGCGGCGCGTCACGGTCGGCCCCGTAAGCCTGATGCTCTACGAGTGGCCGGGTGACGGCCCGCCCATCCTCTTTGCCCATGGCAACAGCTTTCACGCCCGCTGCTGGGATCAGGTGGTCGCCCACATGCCTGGGCACCGCTGTCTCGCCGTTGACCTGCGCGGCCACGGCCTGAGCGACAAGCCTGCCCCGCCCTACCGCTGGCGCAGCTTCGCCGAAGATCTGGTGGCGCTGGGACACGCGCTGGAGCTACAGGGTGCCGTGGGCGTCGGTCACTCGCTCGGCGGATACGCCACCGCGCTTGCGGCAGCGCTCGCGCCCGATCTGTTCGCCGCCTTGCTGCTGGTAGACCCGGTGATCTTCCCGGCCTCGGTCTATGGGCATGCGTTCGAGGGCGGGCACTTCGCCGCACGGCGCCGCAACGAGTGGACGTCGCCCGAGGCCATGGTCGAGCGCTTCCGCCATCGGCTGCCCTTTAATCGCTGGAAGCCCGAGGTGCTGCACGACTACTGTCAGTATGGCTTGCTGCCCGCTGGCGCAGGCTACCTATTGGCCTGCCCGCCTGCGATTGAAGCCGCCATCTATACAAGTGCCACCGAGGAGCCGATTTACGCCGAGCTGGCGACGATCCAGGTGCCGACCGTCGTTCTGCGCGGGCACCCCCACGATCTGAACGCGGCCACAGATCTGAGCGCGTCACCAACCGCGCCCGACCTCGCGGCCCACTTCCCCCACGGGCGCGATGTGCAGTTGCTCAACCACAGCCACTTCATCCCGATGGAGACGCCGACGCTTGTGGCGGGGTATATCCGCGATCTGCTGCGGACTCTCCCGAGCGCCGGTACTGGATGGGCGTAATGCAACGTCGTGTCACGCCCCCGCCCGGTGGCTGTAGCCCCTGCGGAGTGTCACAGCCCCGCTCGCTGGGCCACCATGTGGCTGAACCCTTGACGAATGCAAAGCGAGACATTTTTGTTGCAGGAACAAACCTCACGAGAGGCGTGCGTGCTGTGCCAACCATTCTTATAATTGACGACGAAGCCTCGATTGCGGAAGTCATGGCCGAGGTGCTGCTTGATGAAGGCTACGCCACCCTGACGGCAAATCACGGACGCGAGGCGCTGGCCCTGATCGCCACATGTCGCCCCGACCTGATGCTCCTCGATCTCTTTATGCCCGAGATGAGCGGCCTTGATGTGCTGGCCCACATGCAGCACGATGCGGCGCTCGCGCTGATCCCGGTGGTGATGATGACCGCTGGCAGCATCAGTGACCTTGACCTGAGCCACAAGGGGGTGATTCAGGTGATGAGCAAGCCCTTCTCTCTCGATGAGTTAATTGCCACGGTGCGAACTTTGCTGTAGCGCAGCGCTTTGACCGGCCCATGGCACCATGCTATAATCATCAGCCGCAAACATTGTAATATTACAATGTTTATTGGTGGTGCTGTGCCGTTGCTATGACCACCGGGAAGAAGCGTGTCATGAGGCCCGATTCCGAGACGCAGGCCGTGACGCCTGCTGACCAGAGGCTCACGGTGAGCTTGACTGGCCAGAGCTTGATCGAGTCGCCGCTGCTCAACAAGGGCAGCGCCTTCACCTTTGATGAGCGCCGCGACCTCGGGCTGCTCGGCCTGCTGCCCGCCAATATCACCACGATTGAGGAGCAGCTCCCGCGCACCTACGCGAGCTTTTTACAAAAGACGAGCGACCTCGAACGCTACATCTATCTCGCCTCGCTGCATGACCGCAACGAGGTGCTCTTCTACCGTTTGCTCTCTGAGCATATCGCCGAAATGGCCCCGATCATCTACACGCCCACCGTCGGCCTAGCCTGCCAGCAGTACAGCCACATCTATCGTCGTCCCCGTGGCCTCTACCTGGCCTACCCGCACCGCGACCAACTTGACACGATGCTGTCCAACGCACCGTCGCCCGATGTGCGCGTGATTGTGGTGACCGACGGCGAGCGTATCCTCGGTTTGGGCGATCTGGGCGTCGGCGGGATGGGCATCCCCATCGGTAAGCTGGCCCTCTACACCATCTGCGCGGGCATTCACCCTGCCACCACCTTGCCGATCATGCTTGATGTTGGCACGAACAACCGCGAACTGTTGGACGACCCGCTCTACCTGGGCTGGCGCCACGAGCGCGTGCGCGGTGCCGACTACGACGCCTTCGTCGAGGCGTTTGTGCAGGGCGTGATGCGCCACTTTCCGCACGCCATTCTTCAGTGGGAAGATTTCGCCAAGCAGCACGCGGGCACGCTGCTTGAGCGTTATCGCGACCGGCTCTGTACGTTCAATGACGATATTCAGGGCACCGGCGCCGTAACGCTGGCTGGCCTGCTCAGCGCCGCCGACCTAAGCGGCATTCCGCTGGCCGCGCAACGCATCGTCATTTTGGGCGCTGGCTCAGCAGCCATTGGCATCGCCGACCAGATCGTCGCGGCGATGGTCGATCAGGGGCGCACGCTCGCCGCCGCCCGTGCCGCCATCTGGCTGGTTGATAGCCAAAGCCTTGTTCACGCCGGGCGCAGCGACCTTGAGCCAGCCAAGCAGATTTACGCGCAGCCGTTTGTGGCGGTCGCCGACTGGGCGGTCGAGCGCCCCGAGCGCATCACGCTGCTTGAGGTGGTCGAGCATGTGCATCCGCACGCGCTGATCGGCACCGCTGCCCAGCCAGGGGCGTTTGCGGAGTTGGTGGTGCGGGCGATGGCCCGTCACACCGCCCGCCCGGTGATCTTCCCGCTGTCGAACCCCACCAGCAAAAGTGAGGCGGTGCCCGCCGATTTGCTCGCCTGGACTGACGGACGGGCGCTGGTCGCGACGGGCAGCCCGTTTCCTCCGGTGAGCTACGGCGGGCAGACGATCACCATCGGCCAGTGCAATAACGTCTTCATCTTCCCTGGCGTCGGGCTGGGCGTCAGTGCCTCGGGTGCCCGCCGGGTGACGGACACGATGTTCGTCGCCGCAGCGCGGGCGCTGAGCCTGTGGGCACCCGCACGTCACGACCCGACTGCGCCGCTCTACCCGTCGCTCGCGCAGGCCCGTGCGATCTCGCAGCACGTCGCGGTGGCGGTCGGCCTCGCGGCCATGCGCGCAGGGGTGGCCGAGCCGCTGCCAGAGGCCGAGTTGGCGGAACGAGTTCGTGCGACGATGTGGGAGCCGCGCTACGTGCCGTATACGCACTAGCGCGGGAGGGTATCAGGGAGGGCAAAGCCCTCCCTGAAAAACAACCCTAATGAACCTCGCTCGTTTCGCCGAGTTGCTGGAGCATTGCTTGCGTGTCGATCAGGTGATTGTTGAAGATCGCCCGTGCGACATCAAGCAACTGAAAGATCAGCGGGTCGCGCACCCGATAGTAGACCGTCGTGCCATCCTTGCGGGTTTCGACGATATTGCGCGTGCGGAGCACCGCCAGTTGCTGCGAGGCGCTCGACTGATCCATATTCAGCGCAACCTGGAGCTCATTGACGCTCTTCTCGCCGTCGGCAAGCTGCTCCAGGATCACCAGCCGTACCGGGTGCCCCAACGCCTTGAAGAATTCGGCCTTGAAACGATGCAGGGACTGCTGCATAGCGCTCGTGTCCCATCTGCTCAGATCGAAACCCAGCCACTTTGCTGAGCTTAGTGCGGCCACATCGACGCCATATTGTACCGTGGGTTCACGCTCAGTCGGCTGAACCCGGTGCGAGCGTGCGTTTCGGCTCACCCTCACGGGCCAAGCGCTCGCGGGCTTGGCGCAGCACGGCGCAGTTGCCGCCCGAGGCGTCGCAGTGCGGGCAACCGTTTATCATCCGCTGCTCGTGCAGATCCACAATCGCGTTGGCCGAACTCCAGTAGAAGCGCTGCGCGCCGATCAGCTCGACCAGACCCGTGCGCTCAAACATATCCATGACGGCAGGCTGCAGCGCCGTGAAGCAGATCTCGCCCTTGCGCGCATGCTGCTCCTCAACAATCTGGCGGATGGTCTGCACGCCCATGGCATCAACCAGCGGCACGCCGCGCATACTCACAATCAGGCTGTAGTAGTCGCCCGCCGTCGCAAACGCCTCAAGCACCGTCGTGACGCTGCCAAAGAAGAGCGGCCCGGTCAGGTAGTAGACGTGGATGCTGGGGCACGAGGCGGTGATTGCGAAGCCCTGGGCCTGGATCTTCGTCGCGTCAACCGGCTCGTGGGTGACGGCGGTGCTGCTTGCCGACTGGCTCAGGTAGATCAGCGCCGAGATGGTGATTCCGATCAGAATGGCCTGCGTCAGATCAAGCGCTGCCGTGGCGATCATCGTCACCGCAAAGCCCGCCAGCGCGTGCTTGAGCCGCGTGTTAATGAAGAAGTGGAGGCTCTCCCACTCGTTCATGCGCCATGCGGTGACGAGCAGCACGCCGCCCAGGGCCGCCATGGGAATTTGCCCGATCAGCGAGGCCAGAGCCAGGGCGCTTACCAACAGGCCCACCGCGTGAATGATGCTGGTGAGGCGGGTCACGGCGCCACTTTTGATCGCGACACTGGTGCGCGCAATTGCGGCGGTGGCCGGCACGCCGCCGAAGAAGGGAATAATCAGGTTGCCGACGCCTTGGGCGATGAGTTCCTGATTGCTGTCAAGCGGCTTCCCGCTCATCGTCGCGCCGACCGAGCCGCAGAGCAGGCTCTCGATGGCCCCGAGGGCCGCAATCGAGACCGCCGGAAGCAC
>CAIWXH010000255.1 GCA_903916565.1 uncultured Oscillochloris sp.
CCAGCCAGCACACAGCGCCGTCGGCACCAGCACCAGCGGGGTCAACTTGGGAACAAAGCCCGCCTTCAGCGGCCAGACGCTCCCGTGGCCGTTGACGGTCTGCACCAGCCAAAAGCCACCGAGCAGCGTCACGCTCCAAAATGCCAGCGCCGCCAGTTCGCGCCAGATCACCGCCCCGAACATAGCCGATAGCCGATAGCCGATAGCCGATAGCCGGACATTAGCGGTCTGATTGATCGCGGTGGCGCGCACAGCAAGCAGCCCCAGCAGCACCGCCGCCAGCCCGCCCAGCAGCGGCACCTGCAGCGCGACGAGGCCGGGGCCAGCGGGCAATATGCCACCAAAGAGCAGCCCGGCGGGCACGAACGCCGCCAAACTTACGCAGGCCGCCGCGATCAGGCGCGACACGCCAAGCAGCCGCAGGATGCTCAAGGCCAGCGCCGCCAGCGCCAGATTGCTCACCAGTTGCGCCAGCGCAGGCACGACTGGCCCAGCCAGCGGCAGTTGGCGCAACGCGGCCCCGTAGAACGGCACGCCTAGCTGTCGCCTATTATTCGGGTCATCAAGCGCAGCGGCGCGAATCGTCGCGCAGAGATCCGCGTCGGGCTGCTGCTCGGCACCGCTGAGTAGTTGGTAGCGCCGCAGCTTCGGGGCCAGCGTAAGCGCCACCGGCGGCCCGTCATTCGCCTGAAGCTGCGCCTCGGTGAGGCCCAGCGCCAGCGCGTAGTCGCCAGCTAGGCGCAGCTCGATCAGACTGCGCGTGGCCCGCCCCGCCGCAGGCGCACAGATCCGCGCCGTCGCCGCCGTCCAGCGAAAGTCGCCGTACGGGCTTGGCTCAAGCTGATTCAGCCCGCTGGTCAGGCCGGGACGATCAAGGAATGGGCCGACGCTAACCGGCGTGGCCGACTGGCAGCCAAGCCATGTGGCGGCCAGCACCAACACGGCCAGCGCAAGCGCGGTGATGACAGAGGAGCGAGCGATCATAGAGCAAGCCTACAGAGGTTGTTTCGCGCCCGCCCGGTGGCTGAAGCCACGGGCTACGGGTACGAAGGCCGCCTGCGCGGCCTAGATGAGCCTGCGAAGGCAGGCTTCGCAAATCAAGAGCCGGGGACTTCAGTCCCCCGGCTGCACGACCGGGATAGGATTGCTATAAAACTCTCAGCAGCCACTTTTTGAGCGGCAGCTTCATACGGGCAAGCTGGGCGCGATCCTGCGCGTCGAGGCCGCCGAGCAGACGCAGGGCGGCGAAGAAGCCAACCGCGCCGACAGCGGCCAGGGCGAACATCAAGCCAGCTTCGCGGAGGCGCTGGGCCAGGCCAGCGGCGTCGGGCAGCGGTGGCAGCAGGCCACGGGTCGCCAGAATGAGCGCCGCCATCACCAGGGTGGCGCCCACCACGCGCACCGTGAAGCGCCAGGGCCAGCGCAGCCCAAGCAGCCGGTAGCCGCTGCCGGTGGCCCACGCGCCAGCGGCCACTCGCGCCAGCCCAAAGGCCAGCGCCACGCCAAGCAGCCCCAGACGCGGTGGCAGCAGCAGCGCCAACACGGCCACCGCAACCAGCGTAAGCAGCCGCGAGATGATGATGATCCCCAGTTTCTCGTAGACGATCAGCGCGTTGTGCGCCGTGGTGAGCAGCGACTCCAGAAAGAGGCACGGTACCAGCACCCAGACAATTGGCGCTGCGACAAGGTATTGCGGGCTAATCACCAGCAGCGCCGATTGGGCCAGCAGCATCAGCCCGACGCCACCGGGGACGAACAGCAAGAGTTGCAGCCGCACGAGGCTCTGGTAGGCGCCGTTGAGTGTGCCGCCTTCGCCCTGGCGCACCCGCGAAAAGAGCGGCACTTGCACGCCCACCATCGGCGTGTACAGGTAGCCCAGGGCCATCTTCGCCAGGGCCGCGCCCGCCGTCAGCACCGCCACGTCGCCAATGTCGCCCGCCAGATAAATCGCAAAGCCCGCGCTGGTCACGAAGTCGGTGGCGGTCATTAGGAAGGAGACGGCGGTATAGCGGATGAAGCCCGGTGGGATTGCAGATTTAAGATTTAAGATTGCAGATTGCATGTCAGCAAAATACGTACGTGAGACGAGCGGGTCGTCCGGCTCAATCTGCAATCGCAAATCTGCAATCTGCAATCGGATCACATGCCAGCCCGCCAGCGCCACCGCAATCGTCGGGGCCAGAACCGTCGCCCCCAAGACGCCCAAAATGTCCCACTGGTCGGGCAAAATCAGGATGGCGGCGACACTCAGCACCTGGGGCAGCAGCCCGGCGGCCAGCGTGATGCTGTTCCAGGCGCGCTGCTTGAAAAAGCTGTTCAGGTAGGCCATGAAGATGTCGTAGCAGACGCCCAGGAAGAGCAGGGCCAGAATCGCGCCGATCACCAGCCAGCCGTAGCCATCGAGCAGGCCCAGCAGGCGCGCTTGGTCAATGATGTCAAGCTTCGGGTCGGCGACAATCTTTTCGCGCAGCGTGCCGAGATACGGGCCGCTCAGCCAACTCGCCAGACCGAGGGCGCTTACCAGCAGCACGGCCAGTTGCGCGGCGAAGATCGCGGTGAGCAGCCGCAGCACGGCACGCGGCCCGCCCGTTCGGTTCAGCTCGGGGATGTATTTGGGCATGGCGCGCTGCGTGCCCAGATCGATAATCGTGCCGAAGCCGTTGTTGGCTCCGCTGATCAGGGCGAGCAGCCCGTAGCCCGCTTGGCTGAGCAAGTTCAGCTTCACCAAGGTCGCGAGCACCTCGGCCACGAGGCGCAGCGGCACAAAGACGGTATTCCAGACGACCGCGCGTGAGACTTGGGCGGCTAACGACGGTTGCGGCTTCACGTTTGGATCTCGGGCCACAGGGCGTCCCTTTAGTCTAGCAGCGCGCTTGCGACCAGCGCGTTATTGCACCTCGACCGGGCCAAGCAGAAGCGCGTCGGGGCCATCGGTTGGTGCCCCCGGCGGGGCTGCGCCAGCCGTAAGAGTCAAGCGCAGGCCGGTCTGCGGATCGTACAAGCCAAGCGCCACCCAGTAGCGTCCAGCGGGTAGGCCAGCGGGCAACGCAAGCGGCTGGCTGCCTTGCACGTAGCGCCCCGCCTGCCAGCCGCTGGTAAGCACCTCGGGGCCAGCCGGGGGCACATCGATCTGGGTAAGCAGCTTGCCGCCCGCGTCGAACACATGGATGAAAAGGATGTAGTCGGCCCCGATTGGCCCATGGGCCTGCCACTGGGTACGCAACGTCAACACGCTCTGGTCGCCCCGGCGCGTGGCATCTAGCGCGTAGCTGTAGAGCCTTACGCTGTCGCCAAAATCTGCGGTGATCACCTGGCCCATAGGCAGCGGAAACTGGTAGACAGAGGCCAGTTCAACGCCGTGGATCCGCACGGTGTAGATCGGCTCGAGCGCTAACAGCTTCTGCACCACATCGGGCTGCATCCCACGCTGGATCACGTCACGGTAGAGCATCGCGTAGCCGAGTTGGTCGAACGC
Source organism: uncultured Oscillochloris sp. (assembly GCA_903916565.1). Lineage (GTDB taxonomy): Bacteria > Chloroflexota > Chloroflexia > Chloroflexales > Chloroflexaceae > CAIWXH01. The sequence goes on from CAIWXH010000255.1 coordinate 3,476, forward strand.
CTCGTTGACCGCATTTAGGCGCAGCACATTCCGGCATGTATACGGGCCAAGCATCGGCGGCAGCCAGACCGCCACCGGGCGCTTACAGGCGTCGGGCTGGCGCATGATAAAGGCGGCAGCCAGATCAAACCCCTCGCCCCAGCCCACCGAGATGCTCGCCTGGGCCACCGGCCCACCGCCAAGGAGTTGGTTGTAGTAGGTGAGCTCGTAGGGGTGGTACCACGCCAAGTTTCCCGCTGCCACGACGGCGAGGGCCGTGCCGGTAAGTGCGACGGCAGGACGGGACGGACGGCGCAGCCATTGGGCCAGCCATGTCGCCAGGGTAACATAGCCCTGGGCGGCCAGCAGATCGAGCATGGGAAAGATCGGCAGCGCGTAGCGATCCATCTTCTTCGCCATCACCGTGAGCATCAGCAGGAAGGCCAGCGCCGAGGCCATGAGCAGCAGCAGGCTGGTGCGGCGGTGCGGCGGGAGCGTGCGACGGGCCAGCGCCCCGGCGCCGAGCAGACAGCCAAGCAGCGTCCACGGCGTCAGCCGCAAGACAAGCGCCACCGGATAGAAGAGCGGCCCAGGGTCGGCGACCGCACGGCCAAGAAAGAAGTTGCCCGTCTCGTGGGGCCGGGTGCCATTATGCACCACCTCGCCCACCACCCGGCGCAGCGCCTCGGGCGCATCAACCCACGCCAGCGGCCAGCCAGCCACCCAGATCAGCGCGGTCGCAGCGGCCCAGACCAGAACAATCGGCGTGGCCGCCACCATGGCCCGCCCGAGCCGCCGGGGCCACGGCTGCACTGCTTGACGACGCCACATACTCGTGAGCGCGATCAAGCCGACCATCGGCAGCAGCATAATCGCAGGAGATTTGCTTAGCAGCGCAAGGCCAGATGCGACCGCTGCGGCCAACAGAACGGGCCAGCGCACCGCCGCCGCGTTTAGCTCAACCGGGGCATCGAGACGAACGGCCACCAGCGCGTAGAGCAGCGCCAGCAGCATGAGCGAGGTCAGCAGCCCGTCAACGTGCAGCACCTGTGTGATCGCCACGCCCAAAGGGTTGGCGGCCCAGAGCAGCAGGGCCAGCAGGGCCACCGGCGCCCCGACAAGGCGGCGCAGGGGTGAGTAGGCCAACCCAATGCAGGCTGCGTTGGCGACGGTGATTGGTAGGCGTAGTACATGCACCATCGCCTCAAATTCGGCAGGCGTGCGCCATTGGGGCACTAGGAATTGTTCACGTAACAGATGGCCCAGGGCGCCCAACCACATCGTAGTCACCCCGGGATGTCCCACCGGCCCGGTGTCAGCAAAGTTGCCCTGGCGCATGGCTTCCAGAAAATGCTGCGAGCGCACAAACCAGCCCGTTGGCTCGTCGGGCACCAGGAAGGTGGCCGTGGCGAAGACCCGTGGGATCAGGGCCAGGATAAACAGGGCCACGCCGATGGTCCAACTGTGCTTACGCACGATACGTGCGATCTGAGCAAACACAGACAGTTGCGGCTTCACTTCTACGTTTGGGGCCACAGGGCGTCCCTTCGCTATGCGGTACGATCTGCACGCCAAGTGCGACCCGCAGAGGCCAGCGCTATCATTCCTTGACGTGGTAGCGCACCGTGATGTCCGTCAGCACAATGCCCAGGTGGCGGTTGGAGGGCGCAAGCTCTGCCTCAAGCGGTGCCTGGAGCAGCAGCCGATGCTCGCCCGGCGGCAGCAGCAGGTGCATAATCCGGGTGAAGTGCCTAGGCTGCGCCGGAATCGTCCAGCGGCCTAACGCCGCCCCGTCCACGGCCAGGTCAAGCGCACGCGGGTTCAGGTAGCTCTCGACGCCAAGCTGCACCGCCACCGGCCACGGCACAGCCGAGGGGTTCACCAGCATGATCTCGCCCCTGGCCCGCATCCAGCGCCAGCTATGCTTGCCGTCAGCTTCCTCAGGGTACCAGCCTGTGCGGAAAAAGGCGAAGCCGCGTGGCGGCGCCGCAGGCACCTGGAAGACGCGCAGCCGTGCATCTTCGTAGCGCAACGGCGCATCCAGCAAGAGCCATGCCAGCACCGAGTCAAGTGCCGCCGCTTCACCGGGCTGCATGCGGGTGCGCTCGATCACAATCTGCGTGACGCCATAGTAGTTCAGCGTGGTCAGCGCATCCTCACGCACAGTGGGCAACATCCACAGCGGCCCAGCCTCGGGTCGCCACAGCTCGCGCATCCCCGGTGCCTGGGGCGGATCGTAGCTGGGCGCACGGGCGAGCAGCCCGCCCATCAGCGGGCGCCCGTGGCGCATCTGGTCAATCAGCGAGCGCAGATCTTCGGCTGCCGCTGGTAGCACGAGGAGCGCCCCCGGTTGGTTGGCAAGCACATCATAATAAGGGTGCGGCGTCGGTGCCCACAGATTCCAGCGCGGCGGCAGGAACTCCCAGGTCAGCGCCAGCAGCACCCC
>CAIWXH010000256.1 GCA_903916565.1 uncultured Oscillochloris sp.
GGAGGTGGGGAGGTGGGGAGGTGGGGAGGTGGGGAGGTGGGGAGGTGGGGAGGTGGGGAGGTGGGGAGGTGGGGAGACGGGGAGGTGGGGAGGTGGGGAACGCTCGCTGCGCTCGCTTGGGAGACACGGGGACATGGGGGGCGCTCACGGCGTCGTTAGACTGTCCCTTGTCGCCTTGTCCCCTTGTCCCTTGTCGCCTTGTCCCCTTGTCCCCTTGTCCCCTTGTCCCCACGTCCCCACGTCCCCACGTCACAGAAGCGAGCGGAGCAAACCATGGCTGAAGGACACTTCACAATCCCGACGCGGCTCTACCTCACCCACGAACAGCGGGCGAAGCTCTATGACCTGCTGGATCAGGAGGGCCGCGAGCTGGACGACTGGCTGACCGAGGTGGCGACGAGCTATCTGGAGACGCTGCCTGCGCCAGCGACGGTGCGGGCCACCGCCATCGGTAGCGCCTCGACCGAAGAAGTGCGCCGCCGCAAGAGCGAGCTGCGCCGTCTGCGCCCCAGGCTGAACGACCCGCACAACCCACCGCCGCCGTGGCTCGTGCAAATGGTGGCCGACCTTGAGGCTGAGATCCGCCGGCTTGAAGGCACCAGCGACGGCAGTTAGTCAATGGCAAAAGTGCGTCTCGACAATCTGCTGGTAACGCGGGGGCTGGCCGAAAGCCGTAGCAAAGCGCAGGCACTGGTGATGGCAGGCAGCGTGCGCGTGGCAGGCCAGCCCGCCGCGAAGTCCGGCACGCTGGTTGACGAGAGCGCCGCGCTCGACGTGACGGCGGCGCTGCCGTACGTCAGTCGCGGCGGCTACAAGCTCGCCCACGCCCTCGACAGCTTCGGCCTTGACCCCACCGGGCTGACGGCGCTTGACGCAGGCGCCTCAACGGGCGGCTTCACCGATGTGCTGCTGCAACGCGGCGCGACCTGCGTCTACGCCGTGGATGTCGGCTACGGCATCCTCGCCTATCGGCTGCGCGCCGACCCACGGGTCGTGACGATTGAGCGCACGAACATTCGCCATCTTGCCACGCTGCCTAACGGGGCGCTGGCCGACTGCGCCGTGATCGACGTGGCGTTCATCTCACTCAAGCTGGTGCTGCCCGCCGTGGCGCGGCTGATCGCGCCGGGGGCGTGGGTGGTGGCGCTGATCAAACCCCAGTTTGAAGCTGGCGTCGCGCAGGTGGGCAAAGGCGGCGTCGTGCGCGACCCGGCAGTGCATCGGGCGGTGCTGCGCGAGGTGCTGGCCTGCGCCGTCACCATCGGGCTACCGCCACGCGGCCTCGTGCGCTCGCCCATCACCGGCCCCGCCGGCAACATCGAGTTTCTTGTCTGGTTGCAACTCGCCGGGGCGTCGCTGGATGTTGAGCGTGCTATCGAGAGCGTATTGACCACATATAGCAATTCCATCTAGGTCGCGCAGCCGGGGGACTGAAGTCCCCGGCTCTTGATTTGCGAAGCCTGCCTTCGCAGGCTCGTCAGCTCGCTGAAGCGAGCTTCGCCGGTCGGCTTCAGCGGGCGAGTACCAAAGACTTTGATGGCGTCAGATTATCGGCTATCGGCTATCGGCTATTTCACCGCAGGCTCAGCCCAATGAAGACCACCGTCGCCATCCGCGTGAGCCGCCCCAGAAACGTGCTGACGACATAGATCCAGACGGGCACGCCGAGCGCACCGGCGAGCAGACCGGCCACATCGAAGAACGGGTTGGGCGGCGCCGCAAGCGCAAAGAGCACCAGCGGCGCACGCCAGGGGTGACTGAGCTGACGCTGCACCCAGCGATAGAAGGCCGTCTCGCCCACCGCCTGCTGGCCCGAGCGACCCACGTAATACGCCACCAGCTCACCAAGCACCGAGCCAGCGGCGGCGGCGACCGTGACGCCCCATGGGTCAAAGGTTTGGCCGAGGCGGATCACCAGCGGGTAGTAGGGAATCGGCACCAGCACCGTGGCGTTCGCAAAGGCCGCCGCGAGAAAAGCGCCGAGGTAGCTAAAGGCGCCAAGGCGCTCAATCAGTGCGGGCGGCAGCAGCAGAAAGACGGCGAGGTTGGCCGCGCCGACGATCAGGCCGATCAGCAGCAGGCGCAGCCAGATGCGCCAACGGGGCAGCGGGGGACGTGGCACTTCAGATGTCCATGCGGCACATGCCGCACAATGCCGCACTGAACACTGCGGCGAATTATCGGCTATCGGCTATCGGCTATCGGCTATCGGCTATCGGGCTATCGGCTATCGGGCTATCGGCTATCGGCTATCGGCTATCGGCTATCGGCTATCGGCTATCGGCTATGTTCACGCGCCAAAGATGCGCCTGACGCGCTGCCAAAAGCCCTCGGGGCTGATCTGCACGGGCAAGATGAGCGCCAGCGGCAACGCGCCCGCCATAAGTTCGAGTGCCACCGCATGGGGGCCGTGCAGCGTGTGCGGCGGGTGCAGATACACCACGATCTGCCCCGTCGCGTGTGGCCCCAAGGCAGCGGGCGAGGCGACGACCTGCGCCCAAGGCGTATGGCTGCGCCAGATCAGGGGGCAAGCGTAGGCCCCAAGATTATCAAGCTCGATATGCGCGTAGCTGGCCTCGCCCGAATTGAGCGGGCGGGCGGTGGCGAGATCGAGGCCGCGCAAGCGCAGCGTGGGGAAACTCGCGGGGGCCAGCGTGTTGAGAATGCGCCCGATCAACAGGCGCCGCGCCAGCTCGTCGGGGCTGCGATCCATCGCCGCATCAACCTCGGCGGCGAGCGGGCGCTGGCCCGTGGCGCGTAACCAGCGCACCAGGCCGCCTTGCAGCATCAGTTGCTCAAGCGCGGGCACCAGATCGGGCCGCGTAAGGTCGAGATCCTCAAGGCGGGCGACGTGGCGCGCGCCGATGGGCACCCCGGCGCGACCCGTCGCCGCCCAGGGGATCGCCCAGCCGTGACGACCGCAGCGCAACTGCAAGTCGCCCGCCTGCGGGCCAGCGGCGGCCATCGCCACAACCTCCAGGCGCAGCTTCTCGCCGGGGGCAATCACCCCGGCGGCCTGACGCTCGGGCTTACCAGCGACTAGCACGCGCACCTCAGCGTCGCTGCATGCGGGGCTGCTCAGCTCCCAGCGCAAGGGCGCCAGGGCGAGATTACGCAGCACAAGGGGCTGAGCGCGGCCCCAGATGCGCCAACGCTTGAGCGGCACCTCGCCCAGTTCGAGGCGCGGCGGATCGAAGTGGAGCAGCGGGCTGCCCTCGGCGGGGGCCATTGCGGCAAGCAGCGTGTCGAGCGGCGGGCGGCGCGGCGGGGCGTCACGCAGGGCGACGCGCAGCGCGTAGCGCAGGGTGCCCATAGTCGCGTCAGGGTGCGTGGCAAGCCAGCGCTCAAGGCCACCATTGCTCACGGCAGGCTCAATCAGATGCGGCGCGTGGCGCACCACCTCGTCCAGATCACGCCGCGTGTTCAGCGCCACGCCCGCGCCGAGGCGCAGCGGCGGTGCCGATGTGGGGGCGCTGAGGCCCGAGCGTAGCGCGGCGGCGGTGGGGCAGCGCCGGTCTGGATCGAGGTCGAGGGCACGCCGCAGCGCCGGGGCCAAGCGCGGTGCCGCATGGTTGAGCCGCTCAAAATCAAACTGAAGCGGGGCCGTGGCCGGATCGAGGCCCGTCAGCAACTCGTAGCAAGTGACCGCAAGGGCGAAGATGTCGGCGCGCTCGTCGTGGCCCCAACTGCCCAATTGCTCGGGGGGCGCGTAGCCAGGGGTGCCGTGGCGCGGGCGGGGCTTGCGGGGCGGGCGGCGCGGCAGCGTGTGGGCGGCGCCAAGATCAATGAGGGCGACGACTCCATCGGGGCGCAGCACCAGATTGGCTGGCTTCAGGTCGCCCACGACAATCGGCACCTCACGGGTGTGCAGATAGGTCAGCAGATCGCAGAGCTGCACAGCCCAAGCTAAAACGCGCCGCTGATCTTGCGGGGCCAGCCGAACCAGCGCCAGCAGGGCTGCGCCGGGCACGAGGTCGCGGGCGAGCCATGTGCTGGCGGTGCTGCTTTCGAGCCGATAGAGACGCGGCAGGGCGGAGTGGCGCAGCCGCCGAAACAGGCCGCCCTCCCAGCGCAGCACAGCGGCAGCCTCGGCGCGGGCCTCGGGGCCAAGATCGCGGCGGGCCACCTTGACCGCCACGGCGGCACCGGCACGGCTCAGATCCTCGGCGGCGAAAACGACCGCCTGACCACCGTGACCAACGACGCTACCCAGCCTGAAGCGACCGCCCAGCGTGTCACCGGGGGCGGCGCCGCAATCGGGGGGGGCAGGCTGCAGCAGCCGAACGGTCTGTCCCACATTCACCATAAAAACGATTGTGCCATAATGACGCGCTGTACGCAACTCGCGCTGTGGCGTAAGCATGGCGGTTGCAATGTCGCCCGCCAACCCCACGCCCGGTGGCTGAAGCCACGGGCTACGGGATGCGAAGGCCGCCTGTGCGGCCTGACAGCCTGCGAAGGCAGGCTTCGTCTACGCTCGGTCTGAAACCTGAAACCTGGCCCCTGAAACCCGGCCTTAGTCAGAGCTGACTATTTTATAGAAATCGGCTATAATGGGCGGCGACATCTCTGTAGGAGGAGACCCTATGTCTGCCAGCAGCCTCGACGCGGCCCTTGACCCGCAGACGCGGCGCCGCATTCTCACCGTGCTTTTCGTCGGTGTCTTTATGGCCGCCCTCGACGCGGCGATCATCGCCCCGGCAGTGCCAGCCCTGCGCGACACCTTCCGCATCGACAATAGCCAAGTCGGCATGGTGACAATCATCTTCAGCCTGTTCATTCTGGGCAGCACAACCCTGATGACGGCGCTGAGCGACCGTTACGGGCGGCGCCCAGTCTTTATGCTCTGTGTCATCGGCTTCGCGCTTGGCTCGCTCGTGATCGCGTTAGCGCCCTCATCCGCATTCTGGGTCGTGCTGCTCGGGCGTGCCATCCAGGGCTTCTGCTCGGGCGGAATCAACCCGATTGCCAGCGCGGTGGTCGGCGATGTCTTTCCCCCCGCCGAGCGCGGCAAAGCCCTGGGCCTGATGGGGGCGACGTTCGGCATGGCCTTCATCCTTGGGCCGCTCGTCGCCTCACTGATCCTGGTCGTGCTCTCGTGGCACTGGATCTTCCTGATCAACCTGCCGGTAGCCGCCGTCGTGATCTGGCTCGCCAACCGCAACTTGCCGCGTACCAAGGCCGTCGGCCCGCCCGTACCACTGGACTGGGCGGGCATTCTGCTGGTGGCCCTGATGCTCACCTGTCTGGTCCTCGGGATCAACCGCGTGATCGACAAGGCCGTAGGCATGACCATCTGGCCCTTCCTGCTGGCGGGCGCCGCCCTGTGCGTGCCAGCGCTGATCGGCGTCGAGCGACGGGTCGCACGGCCTGTCGTGCCGCTCAACCTCTTCGCCACCCGGCAGATGGCGCTCACCTATATCCTCTGCGTCGGGGCAGGCTTCGGCATGGGCAGCGTCGTCTTCATCGCCTCAATCGCCAAGGAAGGTCTCGGCTTCGACGCGAAGACAGCGGGGCTGCTGCTGCTCCCGCTGGTGGTCGTCTCAGCGGCAGGCTCAATGGGCTTCGGGCGCCTGCTGAACAGCCTCGGCTCGCGCCTCGTGCTGCTGATCGGCTTCGGCACCCTAGCCCTCGGCTCGGCGCTGCTGCCGCTCACCGGGCCAAGTCTGGGCCTCTGGATTTTTATGCCCGCCTCGATGCTGGTGGGCCTCGGCGTGGGCATTGTGGTGGGCGGCACACTGCGGACGATTGTACTCAATGAGGTGAGCGCCGAACAGCGCGCCGCCGCCCAGGGTCTAATCAATGTCGCGATCAGCGTGGGCAGCCTGCTGGTGGTGGCGATCCTAAGCGTCCTCGCCGACGCACGCAACGGCGGGATGGGCGGCCTTTCGGTCGCCTACCTGACCGCCGCCGCAATGATGGTCGTGATGTTCCTGCTCTCCCTGGGCCTCAAAGCCCACGGCGAGGAGATGAGCGTCATCGCCACCAGCGAGGCGCAACGTGCGTAGCGCAGTGTCCACGCTATGCTGACGAATCGTCAAGGGCGCAGCATGCTGCGCCCTTCCGATTCTCAACGATGCGCCATTTCGACCCTCACCCGGCCCGGAAGCTGGGTGCAATCTGGTGGGGACGGCGGGATATAAGAACATTTGTACGGCAAAACACCCCCGATCACGAGAGGATCGGGGGTGTTTTGCCGTATTAGGACACTTTAGAACGTCAGAACGTCTTGAGTGCTGGTACCTGTGCGATGTTAGTCCGCTGTTCGTCGGCGCAAACCAGGGTGTAGATTTGGGTTGTCTCTAGCGAGCGGTGGCCAAGCAGTTGCTGTAGACCACGCAAGTCCTTTGTGGCACGGAGATACTCGGTTGCAAACGAGTGCCGTAGCCGATGGGCTGAGATCTGTAAGCCCTGTTTGGGCAACCACACCTCAAAAATATGCGCCATACCACCGGCTGTGATGCTACCGCCACGCCAACTCAGAACAACCGGACTATCATTCTTACTCGTCTGCCAATTCGCCAACTCGTTAACAGCTCGGGGTGGATGGGCACGGCACGATCCCCGCTCTTGCTGCCGTAGATTGTAATCGTGCGTGTCCGTAGCGAACATGCCGACCATCGTAAGCGAGCAACCTCACCGCGCCGAAGACCAGCGTAGTACATCAAGCACACCACGAGTCGGTTTCGTCTGACAATCCAGCGCTCCCGATCACTGACCGTTTCGTCGTCGGTCATCAGCCCCCACAGCGCGGCCAGCTCGTCCGGGCCGAGGGGCTTGGGCAGCGCGGGTGGCCTGCGTGGCACACGCACCTTCGCACTCACATCTTCCCTTAGGTGTCCACGATCCACACACCAGCGACAAAAGGCCCGAATAGTCACCATCGCTGTCTCAACCGTGGGAATAGCGCAGCGCTGTGCCAGTTCGTTGCGGTAGTCGGTAATCACCACCCAACTGAGTTGGTCAACAGGCTTACCCTTGAGCCAAACGTCAAAGCTCCGCAGCCGCTTCACATATGCGTTCACCCCCGACTGTCGCTGCCCATCGCCCCGTCGGTCAGTGGCGAAGGCGTCCAACAAATCGCGTACCTGTGTCATGCACCACTCCCTCAGTTACGCGGTAAGCACCAGCTTCTCCGCATTGCGCTGCGCTACGTCGGCCATCTCCTCGGCATTCAGGCGCTCGTACTGCGCCGCGAGGGTGGGCCGCCCCTCGTGCCCGATGAACTTCAGGACGGTTGCGGTCAGTTCCAGCTTCACATCGAATTGTACAGCGACGTGGGCTAGGGGGGCAGTCGGCGCAATCACCTGGTCGCGCCAAGGGGAGTCAGCAGGGAGCCGGTTGTTCTGTTCGTGGCGTCGCCATAGCACGGCGGTCGCCAGGTCTTCGTATTCCTCTGGGGTGAGATCCAGGGTGACGGTGATGTGCCGACGCAGGCGGTTGGAGCGCTTCATGGTAGAATCTCTGCTGGACACGGGTCTGTCCTTTCGTATGTCCAGGGGGCGCGCTGCGGACACAGCGCGCCCTCACTGTTTTTACGCCTCTTTGACAGCGCGTACATCCCATAGTTGTCGCGTATGGCCTTGCCGACCCGGGCCATCTCCCAGAGTACCGTGCTGACTTGCACGGGCGCCACCGCGAGACCGGCGGCCTGGAGCAGCGCGGTGACCTCAATGGGGCGTAGCGGCTTGCCGACTTGGCGCAGCACGGTGCGAATGGCGGCGTTGAGCGGTCGCGTTGGGCAGTTCGTGATCTGAACCTCTTCAACGATGCGCTCGGTGATACGCCGGATGATCAGATTTCTCGCTGCGTCGCGCCGCCCGGTCTGTCGCCGCTCGGTGAAGCGGGCGGGGCTGTCCAGCGCCGGTTGCTGCGCCCGCTCGGCCTTGCGCTGCGCCCGCTCGGCCTTGAGCTGGGCCACCTCCGCCTCCAGCGCATTCAGCCGCGCCTCTACCTTGGCCAGCCCCGAGGGTGCGCCGCTGATCTGCTGGCCGGTGACCCGCTCCAGCATCCAACGGTTGCAGGCGATGTAGAACTTGGGCAGCAGGTAGTGGGCGTAGGCCAGGGCCGAAATGGCAGCGCCCAGGTGCCGCCATTTCGGCCCTCGCGAGTCTCCACTAGCACAGATATACTACCATTGAGGCAGGTAGTTTCCGCTTCGGTGAGAGCCGCCAGCAGATCCTGAGTCTGCGCCTGATTAAGCCACCTAGATGGCTCTTTGCTCCGCTCACTACCAGCCGCTCGGTGCATGGCGTTCAGATTCCACATCTGCGCCGCCGGGTCGAACCGTACCTCTTCACCCTCGTACTCGAAGACGACCAACTCGGTCATCGTGCTACCTGGCCTTCTTCCTGGCTCTGCCCCTGAACCATCTGCTGATCTGCGTCGTCAGCCAGCGCACGTAGCAGCGCCGGGTAACGTAGCAGCCATTTCACCGCCCTGGGGAAGTCGCCCTTCATGTAGCGAACCAAGGTGTTGTCGGGCAGTTCCTCAATTGCCTGCGGGTATTGCTCCAGCGCCGCCCGGAATGCGGGTAGTTCCATAAATTTGACCTCCTATAGTCCAAGATTTGAGACTAATATATCAAATATTTTGGCCTATGTCAATCCCAAATTTGAGACTACAATGGAATTCATTTGGGGTGAGAGGTATTCGTGGGCAAAGAGGCGACAGGGGCATACATTCGGGCGTTGAGAGAGGCAATGAAGTTAGGACAGCAAGGGTTTGCTGAAAGCTTGGGTACAAGTAAATCCTTGCTTGACCTGATTGAGAAGGGCCAAACTGACACTCGCGGTTCGCTTCTCCTGCTCATGCTTCACCGGCTCCAAGGCAGCCCCGAACAGCTTATCGAGCTTATGCTCAACCCCGCCGCCACCCCGGAAGACGGTCGCCGACTGGCGCAAGAATGGCTGACCCACGGGCGCGCAGTCTATCTTGCCCGTGAGAGTCTGGCGGAACTGGTGTCCCTCGCCGACGGTCTGGTCGAAGACCCCGCCCAGTTTCAACGGCTGCTGGGCTACGCCACACGGCTGCTGGAGGAGCGCAAGCGCAGGTGATACAGTCTGGGGGCGAAGATGACCCGACGCGGGCCAGAGGGCAACCCACAGGAGGAATCCTATGACAACAGCCACGATAGACCACGTGCTGAGGCTTGCACGGCAGTTGCCTCAGCGTGAGCAAGTTCGTCTGATTGCCCTCATTGCCGATGGGCTCACTGCGGATCTGCCGGTGCTTCCGCCAGAGGGTTCCGCTGAACGACTCCTCGGTATCATTCCGACCCCGAAGGAACTCAACGACGAGGACATTGTGCAGATCCGGCACGAGCATCTGATGGAGAAATACTCCTGATGCGCGTACTCATCGACACGGACGTGGTGCTTGATCTGATGTTGAAGCGGCCAGCATTCTACGCTGACGCCTTTGCCCTTTGGCAGGCAGGTGATCAGGGGCGCTACGAACGTTACATTGCGGCAATGACCCCTATCAATGCCTACTACATTGCGCGGAAGTTCCTCGGTGCAGCGGAGGCACGCCAAGTGATCGGCCAGCTTTTGGCAATAACGAAAGTTTGCGCCATTGATCACGCCATTTTGACCATTGCTCATGGCTATCCCATCGCGGACTTTGAGGATGCGGTGCAAATCTCGGCAGCTAGGTCTGCCGGAATCGATGTTATCGTCACCCGTAATCAGCGTGACTACACTGGTAGCTCTATCCCAGCGCTGCCCCCATCCGAGTTGCTGGCGCAGTTTAAGAAATGAGGAAGCGAGCGGAACCCGACGATCTGTACCCCCAGGTGTAAAGCAATCCCGGCCAGTTGGCCGGGATGCTCGTTTGCGCCCAATCCGCCGTGCTGCCCCCAGACGCGCTAGGAGCCATTTTCCGGCGTTGCCCCCCCGGTGCGGTCTTCACCCTCGCAGCGCCCCCCGCGCACCACGGCGGCCACGCGAAGGGTGCCAGCGCCAGCGCACGCTTATCTCCCCACCAGCGGCAGCCACACATGCAGATGCACCGGCGCCGCCCACGCCGGTTGAATCACATACAGCCACACCAGATAGCCCACGAAGGCCAGCAGCCCCCCGGCCATCCCCAGAAAGCGCACCCAGGTGAAGAAGCCCCAGCGTGCCCCCCGACTTCGGCTGTGGTGGTAAATGCGCTTGCCATCGCCCCGTCGGCTCACGACTCGTACTCCTTCGTCACCCGTGTCCCGCCGCTCGTCCCCCGAAAGCCCACCCAGCGCACCGGGGAGCCACGACGGCCCACGTAGAAGCCAATCCACAGCATCAGGACGGTGTACAGCAGAGGAAAAAGGCAGACCAGAAGCGTGTTCATAGAGTCCTCATGACGAAATGGCTGATCAGCAGGCCCGTCCCAGTACCCGCGCACAAAAGTGCCCCCCGGATTTGCCACGACGCGACCCAGAAGGCGTGCCACGCTCGGAACGGCAGCGGGTCATAGCGGTGTTTGTCAGGCACCCCATAGAGTTGCACGCGCATCGCCATCCCCC
>CAIWXH010000257.1 GCA_903916565.1 uncultured Oscillochloris sp.
GCCGCCGCTTCCCACTCCTGCTCCGTGGGTAGACGAATGGTTGTGTCGCTCTGTTCACTCACCCAAGCGCAGAAGGCGGTGGCCCTATGCCAAGTGATAGCGACTACCGGCTGATTCGGGCGGTTGAAACGATCATCATCTCCAACGTACGACGGCTGGCCGCCCGCCTGCTCAACCCACGCATGCCACTGCGCGTTGGTGAGCGGGTAGCGGGCGATGTAGAACGGCACGTCAAAGGTTACGGTGTGCTGCGGCTTTTCACTGTCGTCAGCATCAGGGTCATCGTCTGTACTCCCAATACGGTAGGTGCCCGGCTCAACCCGGCAAAAGTAACTGCCCGGCTGGCCCGCCCGCGCCAACTCGGCCCGCCACTCCTCGACCGTCACTGGTATCCGTGAGTCGCCTAAGTCGCCCAACAGGAAGCCGGCGCGCACCCGTTCGGTGGCGGGGAGGGGCTGCGTGCGGTCGGTAAGCAAGGCGACCAGACCGGCCCGCACGCCCTCCTGAAGGCCATCCACGTCCACCCCTTGATCGCGCAGGTAGGCCCAGTCCCGATCCTGGCCGATCTCCGCCACCAGGATGCAGTCGCGGTACCAGCGCGCCACGGGCTTGGCCGCGCCACCCTCCTGTTGTGCGAGCAGCGTACGCAGCACCTTCTCGACGAGGTATGGGTTGTTCGCCTGCACCACGCCGAGGCCCAGAAAGATCGGCTCCCGCCAGCGGTCGTCGCTGCGTCGCGCCAGCACATGGCCCACCGCCTCGCGACTGAGCAGCATGTGGCGCCCCGCACAGTGCTCTTGCAGGGTCAGGTGGGCAAAGACATACGAATCGGGGCCGTCGGGGGCCAACAGGCCACTGCGCTGCTCAAAGTAGGTGAGGCAGCGCTGGGCGGCACCCCAGTCGAGCGGCGGGGTCTGCTGCTCAAAGAAGCTGATCAGCGCCGCACGCACCGCCTCGCGCCCGAGTCGGCCCCGCCCATCATGGGAAGACCCCGCCAGATGTGCGTCATAGGAGAGGCGATCCAGCAGCGGGCGCAGGCGCTCGCTTGTCCAGTCGAGCCGCCCGATGACCTCAGCGAGACTCTGTCCGTCGCGCACCTTGTCCCATTGGCCCAGCAGCAATTCCAGGATGTCCTCGTAGAGCCGGGGGCGGTCACGCGGCAGCGTTCCCCGGCGGAAGAGCAGGAGCGCCATCAGCGTGAGCAGCAACGGGGTGGCGGCCATTGCCCGCAGACGCTCACGGCCCGCAATCGTCGCCACCAGCTCGGTACTCAGCCGCGGCGCCTGGTCGGGGGTGAGCTGTCCGGCATCCACCAGCTCGTGATACCAGGCGGGCACGAAGTGACGGATCTGCCCGAGGGTGAAGGGGGCCAGCGTCTCGACCGGCCAGCCCAGCGCGGCCCGCAGCGGATCGTCGAAGGCGCGGGTGCGACAGGTGAGAATAAGAGCGGTCTGGTGATACCGCTCGGCGAAGGCCCGCACCGCGCGCAGGGTCGTCAGGCGATCGGCGCTGGTCGCGGTCGCCGCCACGGGCACCTCATCGAGGCCGTCGAGGAGGAGAATCGTCGCGCCGCGCACCAGGGCGTCGGTCAGCAGGTCGTCAGGCTGGTCAATGCCCTGCTCGGCGACCATGGCCCGCAGCGCGGCGTAGACGCCCGAGGCACCGGATTCGGTACCAGCCAAGGTGCTGGACAGCCGACGGAGCGGGAGCAGCACGGGCATCAGCCGCCGCTCGTCCTCCCACCCAACGAGTTGGGTTGCTGGGCCAAGCTGGTCAAGCCCGCGTCGCGCCAGCACCCAGGCAAGGTGGCGCAAAAAAGTACTCTTGCCGCCGCCAGGGTCACCGAGCAGCACGAAACTACCGGCCCGCGCCGCCTCGCTGCCGAGGCGCTGCCGTGCGAGCTGATAGACGGCATCCGTACCACCGTGGCCTGCGTCACCCTGGCAGATGAGCGCCGCATCTGGCAACACCTGATCCGGGTCATAGGCGGGCAACAGCGCTCGCTGCGGGTCAGCATCCTGAAAGTAGCGCCCGACGACCGCCGCCGTACCTGTGGCGACCGTGACGGTGCGCTCGGTCGCCAGCATGACATAGACCTGGGCGAGGTTGACGCCGCGCCCGTCCGCGAGGGGCGCGTCAAGGCCGCGCAGGGGGAGGCAGCGGAGGTCGCCCGCGAGGGCGTGGAGGTACCAGACCAGCCGCCGCCGCGCCTCCTCCTGGGGTGCGTGCCCGTAGATCACCGTGCCGAGGTTAATGCCGACGGTTGGTCCGTAGATCCGCGCCTGTCCAGCAATGTTCACCGCACCCTGCTGCTGGTCACCACCAACGACCGCATCAATGCGGAGCGTACCTATCTGGGTGCCTTCACCGAAGAAAACCAGCGCTTCGATACGGGTACGCTGGTCAGGGGATAGCCCAACCGCCTTTTTCTCAAAGGCGGCGCGGGCAGTGGCTTCGTCAAACTCCTCGCGCAGTTCGCGCAGCTTCGTGGTCAGCGCGGTAAGCTCGTCGTCGGTCATCGGCGCTTGCCCTTCCTCCAAAAAAATCCGCGATCCGCGCCGTAGGCGCTCTCGGGCCAAACCCTCACCATACCCACACACAAAACGCTTTACACACGTGCAGGAGATCAGGATGCAGAAAGCAGGAAACAGAAGGCAGAAAGCAGCACATTAGCGCGAGCGAGGGGCCAAACACACCCGAACACCGAGGCCGCTGCTGCCGTCGTCGAAGTCAGGATGGAGGCGGTACCGCGCCCCGCAGCGAACACTTGTTCGATTATCATTGTACATCCCACCTCGCAGCACGCGCCGGTTATCCTCTGTAAAGGCTTTCCCCGCGCCGGGATACGACTGCCACACACTGGCCGTCCACTCCCAGACATTGCCAGCCATGTCGAAAGCGCCACAAGCTGCCGCGCCCGCCGGGTAGCAGCCCACCGGCACGCTCCAGCGCCCGCCGCGAGTCGCGCGATCCTCCTCGGTCGCCGCGTAATCATCGCGCCAGTCGTTGCCCCACGGATAGCGCAGCGCCGTACTGCCGCGTGCCGCCGCTTCCCACTCCTGCTCCGTGGGTAGACGCATGGTTGCGCCGCTCTGTTCGCTCACCCAAGCGCAGAAGGCGTTGGACATCTGCCAAGTGATGGCAACCACGGGCTGATTTGGACGGTTGAAGTTGGTGTCAGTGGCAACGTACGACGGCCTACCACCACCCTGCTCAACCCACGCCTGCCACTGCGCGTTAGTGAGCGGGTAGCGGGCGATGTAGAACGGCGCGTCAAAGGTTACGGTGTGCTGCGGCTTTTCACTGTCGTCAGCATCAGGGTCATCGTCTGTACTCCCAATACGGTAGGTGCCCGGCTCAACCCGGCAAAAGTAGCTGCCCGGCTGGCCCGCCCGCGCCACCTCGGTCCGCCACTCCTCGACCGTCACTGGTATCCGTGAGTCGCCTAAGTCGCCCAACAGGAAGCCGGCGCGCACCCGTTCGGTGGCGGGGAGGGGCTGCGTGCGGTCGGCTAACAGGTTCGTGAGACCGGCACGCAAAGCGGCTTGAAGTCCAGGTACGTCTACATTCTGGTCGCGTAGGTAGGCCCAATCACGATCAGCACCTATCTCGGCAGCAAGAATGAGGTCGCGGTACCA
>CAIWXH010000258.1 GCA_903916565.1 uncultured Oscillochloris sp.
GGCCCGATGAACCGCCTGCGAAGGGCTTGCTCAATCTGCGGCAGGCGCTCTATCGCCTCGACCAAGCCCTTCTCCCCGCCGCGCTCCCCGTCCCTTTCACCCAAACCACCCGCCAAACGGTGCAACGCACCCCGGCGCTCGACCTCACCCTCGACACGCACCGCCTCAGCAGCCTGATCAGCGCCGCCCAGACCCACCGCCACCGCCGCTTGACCGTCTGCGGCCCGTGTCTTGCCGCGCTACGCGAGGCGGTGGCGCTGTATCAGGGCGACTTCCTGGCGGGCTTTAGTGCCAGTGCGCCCTTCGACGAATGGCTCCTAGCGTGGCGTGAGCGCCTCCGCACCCAGGTCGTCTGGGCGCTGGATGCCCTGGCTACCCACCACACCGAACGCGGCGAGTGGGCAGCCGCCGAAACCCACCTCCGGCGCTGGCTGGAACTGGAGCCGTGGCGAGAGGAGGCGCACCGTCGCCTGATGCTGGCCCTGGCTTCCGCCGGACAGCGCAGTGCGGCCCTGGCTCAGTACGAGCAGTGCCGCCGCATGTTGGCCCGCGACCTCGACACCGCACCCGAGGTGAACACGACCGCCCTTGCCGCACGGCTGCGCGTCAGCAATCCGATGGCGTGGTTTGCGCCACCCTACGCGGTGCCAGCCGTCGAGACGCCGCTCATGGGCCGCGCAACGGCCCTCGCCGCGATTGCCGCGCAACTGGCCGCGCCGACGGGGCGCCTGCTCACCCTGACCGGGCCGGGCGGCAGCGGCAAGACGCGCCTCGCCCTCGCTGCCGCCGCCGTCGAACGCGGGGCTTTCGCCGACGGGGTCTTTTTCGTCTCACTGGTACCCATCACCGACGAGGCTGGTCTCCTCGCCGCCATTGCCGAACGCCTCGGCATCCCCCTGACTGGCAGCCACAACGTGACCGTCACCTCGCTCGTCACGTTCCTCAAGCCCCGCGAGCTTTTGCTGGTGCTTGACAACTTTGAGCCATTGCTCGCCCACGCGCCCTTGCTCAGCGCCTTGCGTGACGCCGCGCCCAACCTGCGGCTCTTGGTCACCTCGCGGGTGCCGCTCTCCCTGCTCGACGAAGTGGTTCTACGAGTCGGCGGGCTAGAACCAGCAGCGGTGACGAGTGCCGCTGAGCCAGGGGATGATCCAGCGACACAACTCTTTGTGCAGGCGGCGCGGCGGGTCGCCCCAGCCTTCACCCCCACTGAGGCCGAGCTTGTCACGATCAGGATGATCAGTCAGGATCTCGACCGAATGCCCCTGGCGTTGATGCTGGCCGCGGGCTTGGTCGATCACCGCGATCCCGCCGCGATCCTCACCCTCGTGCGGGCCGACCCGGATGCGCTGGAAAGTAACCTGCGTGATCTGCCGGAGCGTCACCGCAGCATCCGCAATCTCTTCGCAAGTAGCTGGCAGCTCATCCCAGCTGAACAACAGCAGATCCTCGCCCACTGTGTGCTCTTTGCCGCGAGCTTTAGCCGAGCAGCGGTCAGCGCCGTGGCGATGAAGGGCGCACCGGGCAACGCGATGGTTGACCGCCTGGTTAGGCGGAGTCTCACCGCCCTGTCCGATCACGCCCTGCTCCAACGGGTTGGCCCCGACCGCTACGCGCTCCACCCCCTGGTGCGCCAGTTCGCCGCCGAGTACCACGCATGTCTGCCCGCCGCCGAACAGGCCGCCAGTCGCGCCCGGCACCGGGCCTACTTTTTGGGCTTGGTGGCGCACCACGCCGACGCCATCGTCGGCCCCACCGGGAAGGCGGTGGTTGAACTGCTCCGTATCGAGCTTGCCGACATCCATCTGGCCTGGCACAACGCCAGTCGGAGCAACGACCTGGCCCTGATGGGAGCCGCAACCCACGGGTTGCTTGATTTGCTGCGGATTGGCGAACTCCATGCGGCGGGCACCTTCACCTTCGCGGCGGCAATCACGCGGCTGCGGAGCGCCATAACCGATGATCACGATGCCTCGCCCCTTGCTCGTCATACCCTTGTACAGTTGCTCGTCGCCCATGCCGAGATGCGTTTTATCCAGGGCGACTACGCGACCGTAATTGCGGAGGCCCAGGCGGCGGTGGAACTCGCCCATGCGCTTGGAAACCCCGCACTGGAAGGCGAGGCGCAGTTCGCTTGGGGCAAGGGGCTGCGGCGCCAGGGCGCGATGCAAGCGGCGCAAGCCCAGTTCGCGCATGGCGCACGGGTGATTCGGCCCTGCCACGACAGCCCGGCGCTGCGGCGGCTGCGCTCCGATCTGCACCGCTATATGGGGCTCGGCGCATGGAGCTTTGGGCGTTTTGCGGCGACCCACGCCCACTACCATGCGAGCTTGCGGCTCGCCCAGTCTATTGCCTATCGCTATGGCGAGGGTAATATCCACTTGGGTTTGTCTTTGGTGGCAAATATGCAGGGTGCCTATAACGAGGCGCTCGAACACGCCACCGCTGCACTCGCCATTTTCCGTGCGAGCGGCAACCGTGCAGGCGAAGGGACGGTGCTGATCAGTCTGGGGTTGGCCCACATGTACCGGGGTGAGGATACCGCCGCACAATCCGCCTTCGCCGCAAATGAGCGGGTCTACGAATGCACCGGCGACCGGCAGATCGAGATCGTCAACATCCTTTTCAGTGGTGTGATGCTGCTGCGGTTGGGCGATTACGCGGCAGCGCGGACAACCCTTGCCAACGGGCTTGCCGCCGGACGGGCGCTCGACTTTCGTTGGGGGAACAGCATCGGGTTGACGTTCACAGGGCTACTGCGGCACCTGACCGGCGACCAGCGCGGGGCCGTCGCTGCCTGCCGCGAGGCTCTGGCGATCACCGAGCAATCGGGCGACATGGTGGTCGGCTCCCACGCCCTTACCTACCTGGGCCACGCGCTCGCCGCCTTGGGCGACGTCACCGAGGCGACCGCCTGCTACGAGCGAGCGGTTGCCATCCGTCAGGCCGTCAGCCAAGTCCACCTCATCCCCGAACCTCTGGCGGGCCTGATCGAACTCGCCCTGGCGCGGGGCGACCTGCCCACCGCCCTCGCCCATAGCGAAACCATCCTCGCCACGTATGCCCTAACCCACCTCGCCGGTACGGAAGAACCCAGCCGCATCATCCTCGCCTGCTACCGCAGCCTGACCCTCGCGGGCGATGCGCGGGCCGGCCCGCTGCTCAGCCGGGCGGCGCAGCAACTGCGCGCGCGCGCCGAGCGGCTGGGCAGCCCTGAGGCGCAGACGACCTTCTGCGCGGCGGTGGCGGCCAACCGCGAGCTGCTGGCCTTGTAAGGTACGCCAAGGTTTCAGGTGCGAGGTTTCAGGTTTCAGGCCGAACGCAGCAGCCCTGCGTATGCCGAACCGGGAACGGCACCTAATGACCAGGGCTGATGCAACGTCCGGTTGCCGCGCCAGCCCTCACCCCCTGCCCCCTCTCCCTGAACGGGAGAGGGGGGGCGAACGCATCCTGCTACGGAATCTCCCCTCTCCCCGTGAGGGAGAGGGGCCGGGGGTGAGGGGCAAAGGCGGGTGCCGGATCGGCTTATTTGAAACGTATGAGGGCTAAGCGAGCTACCCGCTCAAGCGAGCGAGCGTATGCGCCAGCACCGCCACACCCTGGCAGATATGGTCGGGGTCGGCGTATTCGTCGGCGCAATGGCTGACGCCGCCACGACTGGGGATGAAGATCAGCCCGCTGGGGCAGAGACGGGCCATAAACAGGCTATCGTGGTAGGCGCGGCTCACCATAATCTCGCGGGGGAAACCGAGCGCTTCGCAGACCGTGACCAGCGCCTCGATAACGGCGGGGTCGCAGGTGGCAGGCGGGTCGGCGTTGAGCAGATCGAGCTGATAGGCCACGTGGCGGCGCCCACAGATGGCCGCGACGGCAGCGCTAATCGCGGCGAGGGCGTGGTCACGCGGCTCGGCGGCGCTGTCGCGCACATCAATCGCCAGGGTCGCCGCGCTGGGAATGGCGTTGACGGCGCCGGGTTCAATCTGGAAGCTGCCGGTGGTCGCGACGGTGTTGGGGCTGCCGGTACTCAGGGCCGCGTGTTCGACCGCCAAGGCGATCTCGGCGCCAGCCAGCAGCGCATCGCGGCGCTCAAGCATCAGCACGGCACCCGCGTGGCCGCCCTGGCCCTGGAGGTGAACGCGCAGCGTCGCGGGCGCAGCGATGGCGCGCACCACGCCAATGGGCACGCCCTCGGTTTCAAGGATCGACCCTTGCTCGATATGCAACTCGACGAAAGCGGCGTAGTGGCCCCGGTTGAGTTGAACCATGTCGAGCGGGCCAGTGAAGCCAGCGGCGACTCGCAGTTCGTCGAGCGAGCGCCCGGCAGAGTCGCGGAGCGCCCGTAGCTGCTCAGGGTCAAGCGCCCCAGCCAGTGCCCGGCTGCCAAGGCAGCCAAGGCCAAAGCGGGTCGGCTCCTCGGCGGTGAAAAGGATCAACTCAAGCGAGTGGCGCGGCTGATAGCCAGCGCGGCGCAGGGCGCTGATGGCCTCCAGCGCACCGACGACGCCGACCGTGCCGTCGTAGCGGCCAGCCTCAGGCAGCGCATCAATGTGCGAGCCGCTGGCGACGGCGGGCAGGTCGGGCGCGGTGCCAGGCCAGCGGGCAAAAAGATTGCCAAGCGCGTCCTCGCGCAGTTGTAAACCAACCTGGCGGCAGCGGTCACGCACGTAGGCCCGTGCCCGTTGGTCGGCCTCACCGTAGACCAGCCGAGTAACCCCAGGCGGGGGCGAGTCGGAGCAGGCGGCGATGGCGTCAAGATCAGCCAGAATTGCCGCCTTATTGATGGTTAGCTCCATAGATATATGCACGATCTTCCCATATCAACGCCCGCCCCGCCGGGACAAAACTGTTTACACTCTGAGGGGTGCTAAACACGAAACGCCTGGGCAGGCATGGTAATCAGGCGGCGCCGCATTCGCGGTATACTAGACAGCAATATACCACGGCGAAACCCAGAAAAGCGGCGCCGTCGGACGGGGGATGGGGAGATTGTAGCGATGCTAGAGCCGGGCGCCATACTCCAGGATCGCTATAAGATTGTTGTGCCGATTGGCAAAGGCGGTATGGGCTCGGTGTACAAAGCCCGCGACCTGCGCCTACGCAACGATGTCGCATTGAAAGAGACGCTCTTCACCGAGGAGGCCTACCGGCGTGCCTTTGAGCTAGAGGCCCAGATTCTGGCCCGGCTGCGGCACCAGGCGATGCCTCGTGTGATCGACCACTTTATCGAGGGGCCGGGCCAGTTCCTGGTGATGGAATTTATCCACGGCGAGGATCTCGGCAACCAGTTGGCTCGCCTAGGCCAGCGCTTCGCGACGCCCCAGGCGATGCCAATGATTCTGCGCTGGGCCGACCAACTGCTCGACGCCCTCACCTATCTGCACACGCGCCCCATGCCGGTCTACCACCGCGACATTAAGCCGAAGAACCTCAAGCTCACCCAGAGCTACGACATTATTATGCTCGACTTCGGCCTGGCGCGTGGCGGCATGACGATGGCGATTGACCCCGGTACCGTCGCGGCGGCGGCGGCTGACCAGCGTAAGATCTACGGCTTCACCCCGCCATACGCGCCCATCGAGCAGATGCGTGACGGCGAGCCTGACGCACGCAGCGATCTGTACGCCCTGGGGGCCACGCTCTATCATCTGCTGACCGCAACTTTGCCGGTTGATGCGATGACGCGCATGGCGAAGCTAATCAATGGACAGCCCGATCCGCTGAAGCCCATCCGCACCTTTGCGCCCCATGTGCCCGAGGCCATTGATGCGCTGATCCAGCGCTCTATGGCGGTACTCGTTGATGAGCGCCCGGCCTCGGCACGGGCTATGCGGGTCGAGCTGGCGCGGATGCGCGGCGTCGCCACCCCTGGCGTAGCGGGCGTGTCAGCAGCGCCGCCCCCCGCGACCCCACCAGTCCCGGCCCAGCCCCCCGCGCCCCCGCCCGCCTCAGAGCCACGCCCCGTCGAGGGTCTGGTGGGCGGGGCCACGTCCATCCCTGGCTCAATCACGCCCAATGTGACGCTGCCCTCCAGCAACCCGACCATCCAGACCGCCATGCCCCTCGGCACACTCCTGCGAATGCTGACCACCGGCAACCCCATCCGCGCCCTGGCCTTCAGCCCCACGGGTGACCTCCTCGCCGCTGCCTATGACGACCACACGGTGGGCCTCTGGAACATGAGTGACTACAGCCCCAAGCAGACGCTCAAAGGCCATATCAGCAGCGTCCGCAGCGTGCGCTTCGCGCCGCAGGGCGGCTTCCTGGCGACCGGCAGCGACGACGAGACTGTCTGCTTTTGGCAGGTGAGCGATGGCACCTTTCTGCACGAGTTGCGGCTGCCGGGCTGCCCGGTCGAGAGCATCGCGTTCAACCCCGATGGGAGTCTGCTGGCTGTGGGTGGTTGGGGCGGGGCGATCTCACTCTGCGAAGTGGTCGATCAGCGGGCGCGTGTGGTCAATACGCTACCCTGTCCGTTCATCCACAGTCTGAGCTTCAGCCCCGATGGGAGCCTGCTGGCGGCGGGTGGGTACGACGGCGCGATCTACCTCTGGTCAGTGCGTGGCAGCGTGGCCCAGCCGCCCCTCGGCAATTTTCCGACCATCATCCTCGCGGTAGCGTTCAGCCCCGATGGCGAACGCTTGGCGGCGAGCAGCCAATCCAGCGTGCAGATCTGGCGCGTGAGCGACCGTAAGCTGATGGAGCAACTCCAAGGCCACAGCGGCCCTGTCCACGGCATCGCCTTCAGCCCCGACTCGCGCCTGCTGGCGACCGGCAGCGAGGATAAGACGGTGCGGCTGTGGCATGTCAGCGACGGGACGATGATCCCAATTCCGCTGGAGCATCGCGGCGGCGTCGCCAGCCTCACCTATAGCCCCGATGGGGCCACGCTTGCCACCGGCAGCCACGATGGGCGGATCTGCCTGTGGACGGTCGGCGGCTAGCGGCGGGTCGGCGACGCGGGGAGCCTCACGTATTCCGACTTTTGTGAGGGTGCCGCCACCGGCACCCTCGCGCTCGTGTAGCGCAAAGGCACCACGCATGAGCAACGAACCCGTAGCGCAACCTCTGGCGGCCTTATGTCAGGAGTGTGCCGCCCAACTCGCGCAGTTCGCGCGCTCGCATCGCCGCGAAGTGGCGAGCCATAGCTGTGACGAGATTCTGCGCCGCGCCGTGGCTGGTGACGCCGAGGCGTTTGCGGCCCTGTGGACGTTTACGCTGCCGCTGGTGCGCCAGCATTGTCCCCCCGTCTTGCGGCCCACCCTTGATGATGTCGCGCAACTCGTCGCCGAGCGGCTGCTGCGCCGCTTTCGGAATCGCCAGCCGCCCTTTCAGGCTGGAACCTTCGCCGCGTATCGTACCTATGTGAATCTGACGCTCAAAAGTGTGTGCCTCAATCTGCAACAGCGCACCAAACCCCTGCATTCGCTGGAGGCCATGCACGCCGCAACCGGGTTTGATCCCGTTGGCGCACAGTCAGCCACCCACGACGTTCAGCGCATGCTTTTGCTGCGGCGCTGTCTGTTGCTGCTGCCCGACGATTTGCACCGCGAGGTCTTCCGCCGCCGGATTGTGCTGCAGGAAGAGGTCGCCAGCGTGCTTCAGGCGGTGCAGGCCATTGCGCCCGGTACGACGCAGCGTGAAGTCTATCAGGCGGCGGCGCGCTGTATTCAGATGCTCAGCAGCCTGCCCGAAGTTCACGCTATGTTTGAGTCTGATGGCGGAAATGAATGAGGAACTGGGTTTACCTTTATGCACTCCACGCTAAACCCAGCCAGTGCGCTGGGAATTTCCCCTGGCCCGCGACCGTAGCAGGGCTGATGCAACGTCGCGCTGCGAACCCCCACCCGGTGGCTGAAGCCACGGGCTACGTTATGCGAAGCCCGCTGAAGCGGGCTACCGAGCCTGCGAAGGCAGGCTTTGTCCCCACAGAGCCGGGGGCTTCACCCCCCCGGCAGGCGACGTTGCATCAGTCCTGGCGACCATAGCGCCGCACTTAACCGCTTTAGCCAGAACATGAGGACACCATGAGCCTCCCTACAATCGAACCGGGTGACCTGCTCGCCTATCTGGATGGCGTAGATCTGCCCCACGTGGCGCACGCGCTCCAAACTTCCGCCGCCCTGCGCGCCCAATTAGCAAACATGCGCCAACGTGAACAGGGCTTACGGCAACTCTTTGGCGGCTTGCCGTGCCCTGATCCGCAAGACCTGGTTGATGTGGCGGCGAACGTGGCCTCGCCGACGCAGCAGTTGCGGGTCGCCGCCTACACGCGGCTTAGCCCAGCAGGCCAGCAAGAACTAGCCGCGCTGCTGGCGGAACATGCCCCGCCCACCGCACGCCGCCCGCGCTTCACGGCGCTGCCGCAGA
The DNA here is from genome assembly GCA_903916565.1 of uncultured Oscillochloris sp. Classification (GTDB taxonomy): domain Bacteria; phylum Chloroflexota; class Chloroflexia; order Chloroflexales; family Chloroflexaceae; genus CAIWXH01. The sequence goes on from CAIWXH010000258.1 coordinate 8,368, forward strand.
TGATGGCGCTGGGTGCCCGTTCGCTTGGGTCAGCGCCGAGTGAGCAAGCCTTTTACGCGAGCGCGTTGGCGGTACAAGTGGTGTTGCGGCTGAGTCCCCCGACTGATGCGCGGTGGCACATGGTGGGCTACGTGACCCAGCAGGATCAGCCGGCGCCGCACGTGCGCGTGACGCTGCGCGCCGAGCATGCCCGCCCGCGCCCGCGCTTCACCGACGCAGAGGGCTTCTTCACCTTCCCGCGCTTGAGCGCTGGCGTCTATCGGCTTCAGGCCCACTTTGAGCAAGGAGTTGTCCTCATTCCGACGATCACCCTCGATGATGCCTGACCCTACGCTGCCCCAACGCCTTGCCAGCGCTATCGCGCCCACCGAACTGGTGCAGCAGTTGTTGGCGACCCAACGCACCCCCGCCGCACTCTTAGCCCACCTGCGTGACGCCATTCTCGTGCTGCTGAATGGCGGCGAGGTGGCGGCGGTCGAGCGTGCCGTGCAGTGCGCGTGGCTGCTGGCCGAGCAGACTACCGCGCCCGAAGCGCAGGCGCTCGCCCATTGGTGTCACGGGTTGGCGTTGCTCAACCGCGAGACGCTGCCCGCCCTGGAACAGCTTGATGCCGCCTACGAGTTCTACCACGCGCACGACCGCCGCCCCGAGCAAGGGCGGCTGCTGATTGGGCGCGCCGGTTTGCTGGGGCAGCTTGGGCGGTTGGAAGAGGCCGAAGTCGCCATTACTACAGCGGCGCACTTTCTGGCAAGTGCGCCTGCGGAGCAGAGTCGCCTCCCGGTGCTGTTGCTGAATCGCTCGGACATCGAGGGCCGTTTGGGGCGCTACCCGGCGATGCTGGCGACCGCGCATGAAGCGGCGGCGCTCGCGCTTCAGTACCACCAACCGGCGAATCAGGCCAAGGCGCTGATTAACTATGCGGCTGCCGCACTCTTCGTCGGCACGCTTACGCAGGCCGAGACGGCGCTGCAACAGGCGTTGGCGGTAGCGCAGGCGTGTGCCTCACCCGAGTTGTGTGCGCGGGCGCTGGTGAACCAGGCGCGGCTCGCCACTTACCGGGGCGAACTGTTTGCGGCGCTGCGGCTGTTGGCGCAAGCGCGGGCCGCCTTCGCCGCCGCGCAGATTGATGTGGATCAGGCCACCGTCGCCGTTGAAGAGGCGAGCCTCTACGAGCGGCTGCATTTGCCGCACGAAGCTCGCCGCGCCGCGCTGGCGGCTGCCGCCACCTTTGCCCCAGCGGGGCTGGTGCAAGAATGTATCGAGGCGACCTTGAGCGCAGCCCGGTTGGCCCTTGGCCTCGCGCAGCCCACGCAGGCGCGGCACGACCTGGAATGTGCCCAGGCGCTGGCGGCGCAAAGCCCGCCCCCGCTGGCGCTCGCGGCGCTGTTGGTCGGCTACACCGCGCATCCTCGGCTCCAGCGCACCCCCGAGGCGCGGCGCAGCGCGCTTCAGCAGATGGCGGCGGCGACCGCCCAACTGGCGGCGGCGGGTCTGGTCGCCGAGCAGCTTGAACTGGCGCTGCTGGCGGCAGAACTTGGCCTCGCCCTGCGGCTGCCTGCGGTGGCAGCGCAGTATCGCCAGCTTGCGGAACTGGCCCATACGCACGGGCTGGCGGGGCTGGAACAGCGGGCCTTAGTCGGCCTGGCGGGCACGCTCCGCCCAAAGGCTGCCTGGGTGCCGCTGCAGCAGGCGGTCGCCCTCGCCGCCGAGTCGCGCCGCTTGCTGCATGTCGAGGAGTTAAAGGCCAGTTACCTGAGCGGCCTTGCGCCGCTGTACGCCAGCCTGATCACCACGTATCGTAAAGCCGGACGACCCGACGACGCCTTTCGCACCTTGCTGGAAGCCAAGGGCAGCCTATGGGCTGAACTTGCCGCGCCGACGACTGCGCCAGATTCCGCCGCGCCGTTGCCCGATCCGGCGTGGCTGCGGGCGAAGACCGAGCATCACTATTGGCAGGAACAGGCCCACCCCGAAAACGAGCCAGCCTACCAGGCGCTCTGCGTGGCGCATATTCAGCAGGCCGAGGCGAGCCTCACTACGCTGGCCCGCCAGCAAACGCGCCCACGGCCCGCCCACCCGCTCCCCGACCTCGCGGCGCTGCAACGGCGGCTGCCCCCAGCGAGCGTGGCGCTTGAATATCTGCTGGACGCCGAGCAACTGGTGGCCTGCGTCATCAGCGCGGTTGGCCCGCCGCGCTGGGTTGAGCTTGGCCCGCTTGCGCCAATCGTCGCGTGTTTGGACAAGCTGGCGCTGCAACGGAGCGCCATCGAGCGCAGTGCGACGCTGGAACAACAGCAGCGCAGCGCCGACGCCCAACTGCCTGCGTGCCAGCGCTGGCTGGCCGAACTGGGGACACGCTTGCTTGCGCCCATTGAGGCGCTGGTTGCCAGTCCACGTCGGCGGAAGTTCGTCGCGATTTTTTCACCACGAAGCGCACGAAGCGCACGAAGGCCGCACTGCTTCCGGTTACGCTTCGTGCCTGACGCGCAGCGCTCTCCAATTCGACAGGGCTTGCCCGCACATGCTTCTAGCGCCATAACGCGGCTGATCATCGCGCCTGACGGGCTGCTCTTTGGCGTGCCGTGGGCCGCGCTCGTCATCGGCGACGAGTACCTCGACCAGCGCTACGAACTGACCCTGATGCCCTCGCTGGCGCTGTTGGCGCTCCCGCCGCCGGTCGCCGCGTGCGGCCCGCCGCTGGCGCTGGGCTACGCGGGGCAACCGCCGCTGCTGCAGGTGCCCGCCGAACTGGCGGCGTTGCAGCGCCATTACCCCGCAGCGCGGTGCCACAACCCAGCGCGGCTGAGCGACCTCGCGTGGACAGAACCGCCGCAGATCCTCCACTTCGCCATGCACGGGCAAGTCAACCCACAAGCCCCGCTGCTCTCGCAACTGCTGTTGGCGGATGGGCCGCTCTTGCTGGCCGACGTACTCAACTTACGCCTGCACGGCACGGCGCTGGTGACGCTAAGCGCCTGCGACACCGCCACCACCCCCGAGCGCGGCGGGGTTGCGCTGGCACTGGCGGGCGCGTTCCTCACCGCAGGCGCCCAAGCGGTGCTGGCGAGCCTGTGGCCGGTGCAAGATGCCGCGACCTGTCTGATGATGGAAGCGTTTTATGCGGCGCTGGCGACGGGGCAGCGGATTCCCCAGGCGCTCCGGCAAGCGCGGGCGCATGTGCGTGCCGCCGGGTACCAGCACCCGTACTACTGGGCCGCCTTTCAGCCGCTGCTGCGCGGATAGGCGGCGGCACGATGACAAGACTGAATCACGACTCGTCTGGCGGCAGATCCCGCGTGATCTTTGGCGCACGTTCGGCAACGAGGACGACTTGCTCGTAGACATCGTGCAAGACCAGCGTGCCCTGGATTGCAGCAAGCGGCATGACGGCTTCAAGTCCAACCGCCTCGGAGAAAACCCACTCGTGCTGCGCGTGACGGATAAAGCGCTCAATATGATAGGTGTCTTGGGCGATCAGGATATATTCTTGCAGCGAACTGATCATACGATAGTGCTGAAACTTCATCCCACGGTCATAGCGCTCCGTAGATGGCGATAAGATCTCAATAATCACCGTTGGGTTAATCACCGTATCACGCTTTACGGGATCAGTGAACTGGGACTGACCACACACAATCGTGAAATCGGGGTAGGTGTTTAACCCGGTCTTCAGCACCTTAACGCGCATATCACTCGGATAGGCCCGACAGGTGCGACCGCGTAGCTGCGCGTGCAGCGTCGCGGCAAGGTTTACTGCAATCAGATTATGCTGCTCGCTCGCACCAGCCATCGCATAGACCATACCGGCGTAATATTCGTGTTTGGTTAGGCTGCGACGTTCCTGATCGAGATACAGCTCTTCGCTCATAAACGGCTTTGGCTGAGCGGTCATCACGCCCCCTTTTTGGGCTGCTTGGGCTTGTCCTGTCAGTATAGCGCACCTGTTCTATATTCGCAAGTCGGCATGGCACATGCATCATGGTTGCAACGTCGTGCTACGGCCCTACGCCCGGTGGCTGAAGCCCCCGGCGGGCGACGTTGCAACCGCTGTGGTTCCGCCAGCCTGAGCATGGCGACGGCCACGGTGCAATTTACGCGGTTCCTCGGCTGGAAAAGGCCCCTGGGCTGGGTTCACTCTCGCAGTGAACATCCCTATCCCAGCGAGGCCACCAGTGACCAACGCAACGCTAGCATCCCACGACCAAGACCCAGGCGGCGGCTCCGGCGGGGCCGCCGGGCAACGGGCTGAACGTGCAGGCGGCCCCGGCTAGTTTGACGCAATGGCGCGAAGGCGCAAAGGGACAAGTCGTTGCACGAACGTGCTCCACCTTGGTGCCGTAGCACCCCGCATTGCCATTCGGGTACCAATAGCCATGAAACGCCATACCGCCGCCCGCCGGGGGCCTGAAGGCCCCGGCTACGGGTACGAAGGCCGCCTGCGCGGCCTCAACCAGTCTGCGAAGGCAGGCTTCGTCAACCAAGAGCCGGGGGCTTCAGCCCCCCGGCTTCACGACCCAGATGGAGTCGTCGGCCATTCGCTGGTTTAGTCAGGACAACCCCATGCCGCGCCAAGCCCACAGACGCCTCTTGCTGCTCGTAGTCGTGACGTTGCTAACGCTCATTCAGCCCGCGCCACAGCCGCTCAGCGCTACCCCGGTCGCCCTGTCGCTGCCCACCAACGTGCCAGCGCTACCGACGAGCGCCGCGCCGGTGCCCGCCGTCACGGGGCTGCCGCCGCTGCCGCGCACATGCATCGGCGGCGCCCCGCTCGACAGCTTCGCCCAGGCGCTGTGCTGCGTCAGCGGCTACGTCTACCTAAACGGTGTGCCGATTGCCAACGCCGGTCTCACCATCAATGTCGCTGGGCGCACCATAACGACTACTACCACAATCGGCCCCGACAGCGGCCAGCCCTACTATGCGGTCAGCCTCAACACGGCCCCGCTCAACGCGCAGCCAGGCGACACCGTGATCATTACAGCGACCGCCAGCGGGCAGAGCAACAGCGTCACCTTCACCGCGCAAGATGGCGGGCGTCAGGAAGATGTGGTGCTGCCGCAGACCGCCCTGGATGCGACATGGACGCCGGGTGAGCAGCCGGTGCCCGAACTTCGTCAGGCGGCCATTGCCTACGATGCGACACGCGGGCGCACGCTGCTCTTTGGCGGCTTGACGAGCGGTGTGCCGTCGGACAAAACCTGGGAGTGGGACGGCACGAGTTGGATGCGCCGCGTGTCTGCGGTGTCGCCTCCGGCGCGCGCGGGCCAAGCGCTGGCTTACGATGTCGCCCGCCAGCGCATGGTGCTGTTTGGTGGTACCGCGACCACTGGCATCACGCTCACCGATACGTGGGAGTGGGACGGCACCAGCTGGGCGCAGCGCACGACTGGCAGCGCCCCGCCTATCAGCGGCCAGCCGACACTGGTGTATGACAGCGTGCGGGCGCGGGTTTTGTTAATCGGTGCCAGCGCCGACAAGCTCGCCACTTGGGCGTGGGATGGCACCAACTGGGCGCAGCTTACAACCGCCGTGGCGCCCCTGGCCCGCACTGGTTTCAGCTTGGCCTACGACGCTGGGCGCGACCGCCTCGTGCTCTTCGGCGGCCTGCGCGCTGGCGTGTTGCAGCAAGACACCTGGGAGTTCAACGGCACGAGTTGGGCGCGCTCCTTCCCGCTGAATGCGCCCACGGCCCGCAGCGGCCACGCCTTAACCTACGATGCGCTGCGCCAGCGTGTCGTGCTGGTTGGCGGCGTAGACGCGACCGGCAAGCCTTTGGAAGATAGTTGGACGTACGATGGCAGCACCTGGGCCACGCTCAATGTGGACTTGCCGCCACGCGCCAACGCCCTGCTGACCTACGACAGCGCCCGCAGCCAAGTCGTGCTTGCAGGCGGCTACAGTGACGCCGCCGCCACGACGTATCCCAACGAAACCTGGGAGCTAGACGCGATTGATTGGAACCAGCGTGCGCCACGGGTGAGTCCGTCTTTCGATTACTTCTCATCGTATGACCTTGCGTATGATCTAGGACGTAAACGGGTTCTATTCTTTGGTGGCTCAACAAATGTCTCTAACCACGTAGAGACATGGGAATGGGATGGCAGCACATGGACACATCGTACGCCAAAAGTCACCCCACCGACTCGTGTCGAACACGCAATAGCATACGATGCGGCCCGCAGACAAGTTATTTTGTTTGGTGGACGGGGTTATGGTGGAGCATGTCTTAATGATACATGGGCTTGGGATGGAAATAACTGGACACAACTCGCTCCTTCCGCTGCTCCGTCAGCTCGATGCCGTCATACGATAGCTTATGACGCTGCACAGCAACAGATTGTGTTATTTGGTGGAATGAATTACGACGGAAATCAACGCTTTACAGACACTTGGGCATGGAATGGTACCACCTGGATAAAATCAAACCCACCGGCTTTTCCGTCATATTATCTTGGCAAAATGGCCTATGATGCAGTGCGTGGACGAATCGTATTTCTTATGTGGACCGATGGCAATATATGGGAGTGGGATGGTGCTAACTGGTCGCAGCGCACCACACAAGCACCAGCAGGGATGAATCATTCAAATATGGAGATAGGCTATGATGGAGTGCAGCATCACGTTATAGCCTTTGGAGGAAGAGGTTCGGGTGCTGCCGATTTTCTACGTGATACATGGCAGTGGGATGGTGGCGTCTGGACAAAGCTTGATCCATCAATAACACCGCCGGGGCGCACAAACCATGCTATGACGTATGACTTTACACGTCAGCGCATGGTTCTGTTTGGTGGTTATGCCTATCCAAAAGGATATCTACACGACACTTGGGAATGGGATGGTACTCTTTGGCGTAAGCGATCTGACGATAGTTTGCCTGGACAGCTCAGTGCGGCGGCGATGGACTACACCCGCGACGGCTTCGGCCTGCTGTTTGGCGGGCGTGCCCAGGACGGAAGCTTGAGCGCTAGCACCTTCCGCTGGCAGGGCAACCGCTGGCTGATGCTCGACCCCGCCACGACGCCCCCGGCGCGTCAGGCGCACCAGATCGCCCGCAACAGCGACGGCAGCCTGCTCCTGATGTTTGGCGGCAAAGA
>CAIWXH010000259.1 GCA_903916565.1 uncultured Oscillochloris sp.
AGCGTTCGGGTAGACGCTGAGGATGCGTGGCAGGGCGTTGAGCAGAACCTCAACGCCCTTTTCGGCGGCAAGGCGGGCGGCCATACCGATCACCGGGCCACGGATGTTCCAGCGCTCGCGGAAACCGGAGATATCGGCGGGACTGGCGTGGGCCACCTCAACCGGCGGCGGGATGACGACGATCTTGTTGTGGAAGCGCCGCAGAAAGGGCGAGTGGTCGGCGAAATCCTGGGTGTAGGCGACAACACGGGTTGCGAGTGCGCCCGCCAAGACATTCGCCGCATCAACAACATGGTTGGCGACACGATTCATCAGGCCAGGGGGGAGCAAGAGGTCGCTGTGGTAGGTAAGCACCACCGGCTGGCGCAGCAGGCGCCCGCGCAGAGCCAGGCCAGGCGCGTCGAACTGCGGCAGGTGCAGGCTCATCGCATCGTGCTGAACAGCCAGCACATTAGCCAGCAGGCCAAAGGTCGGCATAATTACGCCCTTCGAGATACGGGCAGCCACCGGGGCACGTACAACCCGCACACCGTCCATCAGCTCGTGACGGGGCAGGCTCGGGTCGTACTGCGAGGTCAGCACCGTAACGCTATGGCCACGGCGGACGAGAGCGGAAGCCAGACGCTGCACATAGATCGTGAGCCCGCTGGTATAGGGGCGGTAGTAGGTCAGGGCGCAGAGAATACGCATAGAACTAGGTTTCAGGTGCGCGGCTTCGAGTTTCAGATAAGAGCCGAGCCTTGGTATCGCACACAAATGCCGAAGGGCGAGAGACGACCCGACAGATAGTCTGTGGGTCCCCCGCCCTTCAGCGCGAGATGGAGGCGACGGCCGGAATCGAACCGGCGAGTGGCGGTTTTGCAGACCGCTGCATTACCACTTTGCTACGTCGCCCTAGCGCGGGGCATTGTAGCACAGCGCCGCAGGGCGTGCAAACTGAGGTTCGTCAAGTCAGGAAATTCCTGACTTGACGAACGTTCAGCCCCTATCGTGCCGCATTCGGGTCGAGGATAGCGTCGATCAAACCATACTCAATCGCCTGCTGGGCGGTGAGGTAGGCATCACGGCTAAAATCCTGCTCAATCCGCTCGATCGTCTGCCCAGAGTGATCGGCCATAATCTCACGGAGCATGCGCTGAAGGCGAAGCATCTCATTGACAGCGATCAGGACATCAGGGGCATTACCCTCCGCGCCACCGCCCGCCGGATGCGAGTGGATCGTGGAGTGCGGCAGAGAAAAGCGCTTGCCCTTCGCGCCTCCGCAGAGCAGCACCGTCGCCATACTCGCGGCGCGCCCGATGCAGACCGTAGCGACATCGGGGGTAATCAACTGCATCGTGTCGTAGATTGCCAGTCCGGCGCGCACCACGCCGCCTGGGCTATTAATATAGAGCCAGATATCGCGCTCGGGATCCTGATGCTGAAGCACAAGGAGTTGGGCAATAACCACCGAGGCCAGATCGTCATCAATCGGCGTACCGATCATAATCACGCGCTCCTGAAGCAGGCGCGAGAAGATATCCCAGCTGCGCTCACCACGGGCAGTGTGTTCAATGATCGTTGGGACGGGAACGGACGGCATAAGGCCCCCTGTGTCTGTTCGACGTTACGTTGCGGGGAGTATAGCACACCTGCGTTGACGCTGCCGATCTCCTCGGCTATAATGCGCTGAGGGGCCGGTAGCTCAGTGGTAGAGCACCTGACTTTTAATCAGAGGGTCGAGGGTTCGATCCCCTCCCGGCTCACCAACATTACAAAGGCTCACAGGCGATTCAAGCCTGTGAGCCTTTGATACTTACACACCCCTTTATCACCCCTTCACGCTCCCTCTGCCTTGCGCACCTTCGCACTCACCCCGGCAACCGCTCGCCGCTGGCCCTCCTCATAGGAGTGAGCATACACGTTGCTCGTGATCGCAACGCTGCTATGTCCTGCGGTGTGCGATACATCTGTGAGATCGCCCCCACTTGCCAGCATGAGGCTAATGCTGGTGTGGCGCAACTCGTGCAGCGTGAATGTTCCTGGCAATCCTGCGGCTGCAAGAACGGTTTTGAAGTGGCGCAAGAGATTGCGCGGACTTATCGGCGTACCACGCTCGGTGCAGAAAACGAATCCATCTGGCTTCCATCCCTCCTGATGCGCCTCGGTCTGCATCGCGACCCGATGCGCCTTGATGGCGACGATCAGTGGTTCATCTGCGTAGACGGTGCGTTCGGAACGTTCGGTTTTGACCCGGCCCTCTACGCGCCGATGATTTAGTGATTTTGTGATCGTGATCGCGCCGGTTTCCATGTCAATGTCAGACCATCGCAGTGCCAGCGGCTCGCCACGCCGGAACGCGCAGGCGACATAGAGAAGGTAGAGCGGCATCAGGCGTGGGTTGATCGGGATCGGCGACATTGGCTTGCCGTCCTTGCGTTGGATTGGCCTGCGCAGATCGAGGCGACCACCCGCCGCCTGAAGGAAGGCTTGGGCCTGTACGAGGGTCATCGCCTTGCGTCGTTTGCGTCGGTACGGCGGAGCTTTGACCAGATGGGCGGGGTTGGTGGCGACGATTTCCCACGCGACTGCTTCATTCAGCGCGGCGTGGAGTACCGCGAGGGCGAGTTGGGCGGTGCGGCCCTTGCCCTGGGCGGCAATCTCTGCAACCCACGTTTGCACATCCACGCGTTTGATTTCGCCAATCGGTCGCTGCCCGATGCTATCGACTATATAGAGATCAATTAGGGCGAGATACGACTCGTAGGTGCTAGGAGCATTCTGCACCTTCACGACCGTTTCGAGCCACCGGGCGAGGTGATGATAGAGTGACTGTTTTTGTGCGTCCGTGGGCGGGCCGTGGGGATGGGCGGCTTTGTAGGCATCGGCCTTTGCCTCGGCTTCAGCCTTTGTGCGCCCGTAGAAATCTTTCAGGACTGCCTTGCCTGACGGCGTTTGTCCCACGGGAATGCGGTAGCGCCATCCGGTGTCCGTTTCGCGGTACGATCCGTCTCCTGGCGAACGACGGGTAGGTTTGCGGCGCGGTGACATGCATCGCCTTCCTCTAGCCATTTTTTAATATCGGCATGCTTAAAGCGCACACCCCGACCCAGCCTGATCGGCACGAGTCGCCCCCGACGTACCATCCGCCGGATCGTGTCCTTCGAGAGCTTGGCGAGCCGGGCTACCTCGTCAATCGTGTAGACAGGTTCAATCATAACATCTCTCTTGCTGCCGCCGCCCGAGTGCTGGGCGGCGGCGTGTATTTGCTCTGTCAGCCCGCGATCTGATCCTCGTAGGCGCGAGCCTGCCCCCGCGCCTCCCGTCGGCTCTCGTAACAGGCTTTGTCACACATCGCCCGCCTCTAGCGCCTCGACCAGCGCCATGAAGCCGTCACCGGGCTGGGGTGTGGTTACGATGGCATACCGCGCCTTCGCGTTGGCGGCACGGCGCACGGACGGCACCCACTCGCGCCGCGCCTTGAGCCACATCGTGTACGGGTGGTTTTCACGCACGCCGAACGGGTAGCGCGAGTCCACCAGCCGCAACGTGGCGGCATCGTCCAGGCCACGCTCTTTCGCCTCGGCCAGGGCCAGGATGATCACACCTCGGGCGCGGGCGTACCAGTTACTCATGGAATGCCTCCTGTGCGCTCATCGCCAAGAAGCTGGCCTGCCCGCGCACCACGGGCGAGGCCAGGAAGATCCGAGCTGCCTGCTCGACCGCCGCATCGGGCAGGGTGTAGACCGGCGCACCGGGCAGCTCACGCTGGAGTCGCTCGTTCTCCATGGTCGCAAGGAGGAGCGCCTGGTCGAGCAGGGCGACCAGCGCGACGGCCTGGCGCAGGTGCGTGGTGTCCGCTGCGGCGATGGGTGTCAGCGGGACAAGCATTGGCGGCGGGACAGGTGCCGCCGCTGGCAGCTCGGCGATCACCTCGGCGGGGGATGTGGGGGCCGAGGTGCTGGGGAGCGGGGTCAGCGCAGGCGGCACGGCGCCGGGCCGCTGCGCCGCGATCTGCGCCTCGTAGTCACTCAGCGGCTCGTCGTCGAGTTCGTCGGCCTCGCGGCGCACCGGCGGTTTCTTGGCTGGTGTGGAAGCCGGGGCGGGCTTGTGCTTGGCAACAATCTCCTCGGCCTGCTTCGCGCTGATGGACTCGCCGATGGAGGCCGCCTCAATCGCCTCGATCCGCGCCTCCTCGGGGGTGCCGGGGGCGGCCAGCAGGTAGAGCGCGGTGGAGGCAAAACGATCATAATGATCGTTTTGCCCGAAGGCGCGGTAGACCTGCATCATCTTGCGGGCGTGGCCTTCGCTCATTCCGAACTCGGCCCCGAGCCAGGGGCCGAACTGGCCGTGCGGGAGGCGGTCTTTCACCTCGATCATGCGCTGGCCGACCTCGACAATGTCTTGGGCGGTGCGGCGCAGGCGCTCGCGGATCTCGCTGGTGCGTTGCTGCACCACGATCCGCACCTCAAGGTCGAGTGATTCGTAGTCGAAGGCAAGCTGAATCAGTTCGGTGGTCATCAGGCGGCGCGTCCTTTCTTCGTGGCGGTCAGGGTGGCCAGCGGAATACCGCTGGCCTCGGCAACGGTAGCGGCGGTAATCGGGGTGCTGCGCATCGTCAGGGTGGTCAGATCGACCACCGTGGCGAAGGTCGTGAGCCGACGATGCACGACGATCTGATAGAGATATTGACCCGCCATCGCGGCCATCATCTGGTTGACCTGGAGGCTCTGGGCGTTGTCGATCATGGCGTCGGCGCAGTCGGCGCGTGGCCGAACCACGGCCTTTTTCAGCAGGTCGGGGTACTGGAGCGAGGGGGCGGGCAGATGGGCGCAGATGCCGCCGAGGGCGAAGGCTCCGGCAAGATCGGCCTTATCCGTGGTGGTTCCCAGGCACACCTGACCGCTGGTCTCGTGGTTGCCGCAGTCGATCCACAGATTGAAGAAATATGACTGGAGCGCGGTGTGGATTGCGGTTCGCCCGTCGGCACCGTCTACCGCGCCGACGACGATCCGGTAGATGTGCCGCTCGTCATAGCGCGAGACGAGCGTCTCTGCTGTGGCCATCTGCGGCACGGCGGTGATGCGCAGACCGAAGAGGGTGCTGAACCGGGTGGCCAGCACCTGGGCTTTGTTTCGGCCCACATCCGCCGGGCTGAACAACTGACGACCCACGTTCTTTGCCTCGACGGTATCGCCATCAATGAAGGTCAGCGAGAGCGGCGTCGGGCTGTGCGAGACGTGGCGGGCGAGCCGGGCCAGCGCTTGAGCGAGGTGGCTGCCCGTGCCGCCGCAGCCGACAAGGACGAGGGAAAGGGAGCGACCTGGCGGGATGAGCAACGGCACCGCTGGGTCAATGGTGAGCGTGTGCATGAGAGTCTCCATAGGTATCCCGGCAATCGCCGAGGTGGTCGAAGATGGTGAGGGCCGGGACGCGCTGGGTGTGGCCGTAGCAGCAGAGCCGCACGGCGATCTCGGGCTGGTCGAAGATGCGACCAATGACCGCGCTCACCCCCAGGCCGGTGTCGTCGCGGTTGTCGGTGGCGCTGAAGAAGGCGGGCAGCGCATGGTGGCTGTGCAGGTCGAGCAGCACCGGCACGCCCTGCGGCGGCTGGTAGCGCACACTGCCCGCCGTGGCCTCCTGGGGCGGCACCCGCACGCATAGCCGACCATCCTCCTGGGTGACGTGGTACTGCTGCTCCACGGGCTGCACGATGGGGCTGGTGGCTCCTGACGCGGACGCCTTGCGGGCGTGGG
>CAIWXH010000260.1 GCA_903916565.1 uncultured Oscillochloris sp.
AAAATAAGGCACAAACCACATACAATCCTTGATAATCTGGGTATTAGCGGGGGGTATCATCTTCAGTTGAGGGGGGTGAACAGGATAGATATTGCTGCCGGACATATTAAAGAAAGTATGTGACAGTTTTGGTACTCAGTCTCACTGACAGGATAATCTCTTCATCTGCTTCGAAGTAAATCCAATGTACATTAGCCGCATCATTCTTCTTCGCCACGGTGAAACTGTATGGAATCAAGAGAGCCGTATCCAGGGGCATCTCGATAGCCCCCTCAGTGCCACCGGTATCGCGCAGGCTGAGGCCTTAGCTCAACGGTTGGCGGGTGAAAACTTTGCTGCCATTTATAGCAGCGATCTGGGTCGAGCATCTCAGTCGGGTAGCCGGTCTTCTCGGCGATGATCGCCAGTACCTTCTCCGTCACCGGGTCGGCTGAGTCCCTCACCCCCGGCCCCTCTCCCTCTGGGAGAGGGGAGATCGGACTCCCTTGCCCATCAGGAGAGGGCGGAACGGCGACCGCCACCTTCAGCTCAGGGCGGGCCGTGTAGACGAAGTTGATCACGTGGCGCAGGGTCGGGTAGTCGCGCAGGGCTAGGTTGTCGGGGCGCGGGATGTCGAACGCCTCACGCACGGACGAGAAGGTCTCGGCCTGCTTGACCGTATCTACCCCCAAGTCGGCCTCCAGGTCGAGGTCGAGATCCAGCATCTCGGTCGGGTAGCCGGTCTTCTCGGCGATGATCGCCAGCACCTTCTCCGTCACTGGGTCGGCTGCGGCCCTCACCCCCGGCATCTCTCCCACTGGGAGAGGGGAGATCGGACTCCCTTGCCCATCAGGAGAGGGCGGAACGGCGACCGCCACCTTCAGCTCGGGGCGGGCCGTGTAGACGAAATTGATCACGTGGCGCAGGGTCGGGTAGTCGCGCAGGGCTAGGTTGTCGGGGCGCGGGATGTCGAACGCCTCACGCACGGACGAGAAGGTCTCGGCCTGTTTGACCGTATCCACCCCCAGGTCGGCCTCCAGATCCAGGTCGAGATCCAGCATCTCAGACGGGTAGCCAGTCTTCTCGGCGATGATCGCCAGCACCTTCTCGGCTACCGGGTCGGCTGCGGCCCTCACCCCCGGCCCCTCTCCCACTGGGAGAGGGGAGATCGGACTGTCCACGGGGAGCGGGGAGATCGGACTCCCTCGCTCAGCGGGAGAGGGCTGGGGAGAGGGCGGAACGGCGACCGCCACCTTCAGCTCAGGGCGGGCCGTGAAGACGAAGCCGATCACATGGCGTAGGGTGGGGTAGTCGCGCAGGGCCATGCTGTCGGGGCGCGGGATGTCAAATGCCTCGCGCACGGCCACAAACGTCTCGGCCTGCTTGACCGTATCCACCCCCAGGTCGGCCTCCAGATCCAGATCGACATCCAGCATCTCGGCGGGGTAGCCGGTCTTCTCGGCGATAATCGCCAGCACCTTCGTCGTTACCGGGTCGGATGCGGCCCTCACCCCCGGCCCCTCTCCCTCTGGGAGCGGGGAGATCGGACTCCCTCGCCCATCGGGAGAGGGCTGAACGGCGACCGCCACCTTCAGTTCAGGGCGGGCCGTGAAGACGAAGTTGATCACGTGGCGCAGGGTGGGGTAGTCGCGTAGGGCCATGCTGTCGGGGCGCGGGATGTCAAACGCCTCGCGCACGGCCACAAACGTCTCCGCTTGCTTGACCGTATCCACCCCCAGGTCGGCCTCCAGATCCAGATCGACATCCAGCATCTCAGCGGGGTAGCCGGTCTTCTCGGCGATGATTGCGAGGACTTCCTGCGTGACCCGATCAACCGGCGGGGCGACAGGTGCGGGGACTGGGGCCGGGGTAGCCGGTGTCTCTACCACCGCCACAGGCGCGGGGGCCGGGGCGACGGCGACGGGCGCGGGCGTCTCACGAGACACGCCTACGGGGGCCGGGGGGGCGACGACCGGCGCAGATACAGGCTTGGGCGCGGGGGCAACGGTCGGTTTCGGCGCGGCGACCACGGGCGCGGGGGCCGGGGGCGCATCGTGGTAGACTCGCGCCTGCGTCGTGGCCCCAGTCTGGGCGGAGGCGATGGCGCGGACAGTCGGGCCGGTGCCGTAGCGCCAGTTGCTCGGTGCGGGCGTGCGCGTCGGGGCGCTGTGGGCCGAGGTAGCCACGCGCAGCACGCGCAGGACAACCTCGGTCTCGGCGCGGTCGTAGCCGCTGACCTGGTCGAGCCAGAAGCGGTAGTGGGCTGGCGAGTCAACCCGGTCGAGGCTGCCGGGGATGTGGCGCAGCAGGGTGAGGGCCAGTTGCGAACCAAAGCCCGCCGCCAGATGGATGGCGTACTGGACAGGGTAGCGCCCGCCACGGCTCAGGTTGAGCTGTCCAAGGTCAGGGTCAACCTCGCGGAAGTTAGGCACGGGCGGGACGATCCCGTGTTCCAGGATCTTCACCGCAATCACGTCCTCGACGCCGACGCCCATGGGGTGGCCGGTGAAACCCTTGGTGTTCGAGATGACGATGGCGTCCGCTGCCGAGCCGAAGCTCTTGCGCAGAGCGGCCACCTCAGCGGCGGCGCTGCCGCCACGGGCGGGGGTGAAGGTTTCGTGCGACATGAAGACCAACTGCGAGGCGATGGCAGCCCGGTCAATGCCGAAACGGCGCTCGGCGGTGGTAATCAGCCGATCCATCACCTGCGAAATATGATCGACATTGAGGCGGGTGCCGTGGAAAGCGCTGTTGGCGGTCTCGCTGGAGAGCAGCTCGACGATACCACGCATACCGCGCTCGCGAACGGCGTCTTCGCTCTCGACCACCAGGGCGCATGCGCCCATGCCGAGCAGCGTACCGTGGCGGCGCTTGTCGAAGGGCAGGGCGGCGGCGGCAACCTCGTCGTCGGTGGCGGCGGCACCGGTCGCCAGGAATCCAGCCCCGACCCACTCCATGAGCTTGTCGCTAGTCACCTCATCGCTGGCGACGATTAGGACGCGCCGACAGCGCCCGCCCCTGATCCAGTCCTCGGCTACCGCGATAGCCTGAGTGGTGGAAGCGCAGGCGGCGTTCACCGCCGTGTTCGGGCCGCGTGCGCCGACATACTCGGCAAACTGGCTGTGGCCCATCGCCAGCACCCGGAAGAGGAAGCGCCGGTCGAAGCTGTAGGGCTCGCGGGCCAGATCCTCGCGCAGGGCCGCGCTGCGCCGACCGATCTCGTCCAGGGCAGCCGGGTCGCTGATCACGCCACGCAGTTGATCGAGTTGGTCAAGCTGAGCCTGCCGGTTCTCGAAGGTGTGGTAGCGCTCCAGTTCATCGGCCATGCGATCCATGCCGGGGAAGGCCGAGGCGAAGATCACCCCCGTCTCGTCGCGCAGCGACTCAGGGAGCATCCAGCGGTCGGGCAGGTCGGTGCCCCGGCTGGTGTGGCGGTACGTCTGCACCAGGGGCAGCCCGGCCTCGCGCAGGGCGTCCAGACCAGCGGCCATCGCCATCTGGGTAGTGCGGTCGAACGCCTCAATCAACGCCGTCGGCACGCCGTACTCGGCGTGCAGGTCGAAACTACCGGCCCGCCCGGCCAGGCGGATGACATCCGAGGGCTGGTCAATCGAGACAAACTGGCCGCTGCCGTCCTCGCCCTTCACCAGCCTGATAATGTTCTTGCGCAGCATCAGGCTGCGGAATCGCTCGGGGATCAGGTCAATAAACTGCTCGCCGCGCAGAATGCGTTGGACGTTGTCGGGATCCATCAGAGACTTGCCCGCGCCGGGTAGGCCCAGGCCAGTGCCGCTGATCACAATCGAGCCGAGGGGCGTGGCGTTGCGGTCGAAGGGCTGGCTGGCCGGGGACGCGGCGTTGTTTGCGCTCTGGATGGCTTGGGCCAGCAGCGCGCCGAGGGCTTCTAGGCCGTTTGCGCCCCTCACCCCTGGCCCCTCTCCCTCAAGGGGAGAGGGGAGAAGGGAAGGCGCGGCCCCCCCTCTCCCGCTCAGGGAGAGGGAGCTGGGGGGTGAGGGCTGATGATTCTTCACAGACATCGGGTTCACCTTAGCTGGTTGCGGCTCAACCCCGGCGGCGTAGAGGCCGCAGAGGGCCTGGTTAAAGCTGGCGATCTCGCCGGTCTTCGGGTGGTTGGTGAAGAGCGAAACCATATCTGGCTTGCGGCCAATCACATCGTCAACGAAGCCCTTGAGCGCCTTTTTCGGGCCACACTCGATAAAGACCCGACAGCCCTGGGCGTAGAGCGTCTCCAGACCCTTCACCCACTGCACCGGCGAGGCGATCTGGAGCTCAAGGGCGTCCTTGATCCCCTCAACCGTGGTCGGGTAGAGGTCGCCGGTGACGTTGGACACCAGGGGCAGGGTTGGCTCGTTGATGTGCAGGCGGTTCAGCACGTTGCGCAGCGGCTTGGCAGCCGGGGCGACGATGCGGGTGTGGAAGGCGTGGCTGACCGGGATGCGCTGGGCCTGGAAACTCTTGGCCACAAAGCTGGCGATGGCCGTCTCCACGGCCTTGCTCTCGCCGCCGATGACTGCTTGGCCGTAGCTGTTGATGTTCGCCGCCACCACGTAACCGTCAATCTCGGCCAGGGTAGACTGCACCACATCAAGCGGGGCCATCACCGCCGCCATCCAGCCGTTGTCGGCCATGCTGACGCGGGTCATCTCGGCACCACGGGCGGCGGCGGCCTCCAGCGCCTCGGCAAAGGGCATGATCCCGGCGGCCACCAGGGCCGCGTACTCGCCGAGCGAGTGGCCCATCACCATGTCCGGGTGGACGCCGTAGGTCGCCAGGAGCTTCATCATGGCGATGTCGAGGGTAAGCATGGCGGGCTGGGTGATCGCCGTCTGCATCAACTCGCGCTCGGCCTTCTTCAGCACCGCCGGGTCGTCGCTGTCCACAAACAGGTAACTGGTGAGCGAGCGTCCAAGAATGGGCGTCATCACCGCGTCGGCCTCGGCGAACACGGCAGCGACCTCGGGCGAAATCTGGGCCAACTCGCGGCCCATGTTCAGGTACTGGCTGCCCTGTCCAGGGAAGAGCATAGCCACCTTGCCGGTGGCGGGGCCGCTGCCCCGGTAGATTCCCTGGGCCTGGAGTGACTTCCAGGCGGCGGCGCTGCCCAGTCCGGCCGCCTTAGCGGCCTTGGTCAGCTTATCGTGCAAGTCGGCCCGGTCGGCAAAGTCCACCAGCAGACGCTCGGCGGCGTGCAGGTCGGCGGGCGCGGGCAGGGCCAACGGCGGCGTCCAACCACCGGCGACTCGCTCCAGGGCCGCCGCGATCCGTGCATTGAGGTCGGCGGGTGTAGCGGAGCCAAGGGCCAGGATGCCGCGTAGGGGCGCGGCCGCCGTCACCGCTGGCTGAGCATCTTCGCCCGAGGCAGCCGCGCCGGAGAAACCGGCGTATGCCTTCGGCTCGGTCCGGATCATCCCCGGCATATATTCCTCCAGAACCAGATGGAAGTTGGTTCCGCCAAAGCCGTAGGCGCTGACCCCAGCGCGGCGCGGTGTGGTGCCCCGGCGCTGCCACTGCTCGGCCTCGTGAATGAGGCGGAACGGGCCGGCGGCGAAGTCAATGTGCGGGTTCGGGCGCTCGGAGTTGAGCGTGGGCGGCAGCACCTTCTCGTGAACGGCGAAGATCGCCTTGAGCATGCCCGCCGCACCAGCCCCAGCCTTCAGGTGGCCGATATTGCTCTTGGCCGAGCCGAGCCCGATGCTGGCGCGCTCCGCCGTCCCAAAGACTTTGGTCAGGCTCTCGACCTCGGTGCGATCACCGACGCGGGTACTCGTGCCGTGGGCCTCGACCAGCGTACATGTGGCCGGGTCAAGCCCGGCATTGCGCCAGGCCCGCTCAACTGCGAGAACCTGGCCGACCGGGTTGGGCGCGGTGATTCCCTTGCCCTTGCCGTCGGACGAGGCGCCCACGCCACGGATGACCGCGTAAATCGTGTCGCCGTCGCGCTCGGCATCTTCCAGCCGTTTGAGCAGGAAGACCGCGCCGCCCTCGCCCATCACAAAGCCGTCGGCCCCATCGCCAAAGGGGCGGGTGCCGGTGGCACTGAGCGCGCCAATCTTGCAGAACTTCACAAAGGTAGACGGCCCCATATTGCGGTCGATGCCGCCGGTCAGCACGGCGTCCACTCGGTCATCGGTGAGCAGTTCCACAGCGGCGTCGATGGCGGCGAAGGTAGATGCGCAGGCGGCGTCGGCGATAAAGTTCGGGCCGCGCAGGTTCAACAGGTTGGCTACGCGCCCAGCCACAATATTCGCCAGTTCGCCCGGCATCGAGTCCTCGGTGATCTGCGGGAGCGCCCGATCCATCTGGTTGTGGAACTGCGCGATTAGCTCGGACTGAGCGGCGGGGGGCAGGGTACGGAAGATCGGCGTGGCCCGCAGCCATGCGGCAAAGTCGGGGAAGATCACTCGCTGGTTGGTCAGGTAGTGCAGTTCGCCGCCCATGGCCGTGCCAAGGATAACCCCGGTATTCTCCGTGTTGAGTGGCCGGTCGGGGTAGCCGTAGTCGCCAAGCGCCTCAGATGCGGCGGTCGTCGCCCACTGTTGGCTCAGATCCATCGCCTGAGCAACCTTCGGCGGCATGCGGTAGCGCTGCCAGTCGAAGGTGAAGTCGCGCACCCAGCCGCCGATCTTCGAGTAGGTCTTATCCGGCGCAGTCGGGTCGGGGTCGTAATAATCGGCAAGACGCCAGCGATCCGGGGGCGTCTCGGTGATGCTGTAACGCCGGTTCATGATATTCGCCCAGAAAGCCCGGGCATTCGGCGCATCGGGAAGGATCGCGCCGAGGCCAACAATGGCCACAGCACGCCTAGCAACCTGATCCATGAGAGCGACTCCTATTGATTCCCCCTCACCCCCTGCCCCTCTCTCACGGGGAGAGGGGCAGGGGGTGAGGGGGCGACAGTCTTATTCAGCCGGGAACGCCGCGATAAGGTCGGCGGCGACCCGGTTCATGTCCTCGATCCGGCCAGCCTGAGCGGCGTAAATCGCCGGTAGGCCGAGGGTGTTCGCCAACTGCGGGTCAGTCTGTCCCGCACCAATCGTCCAAGCCAAACCGTCGGTAGCAATCTTGAGGGCCGCCTCGCGGGCGTGGATGCGCGCCATGGCCAGGCGCGTCTCCGCGCCGAGCGGCATGGCCCTGCTCGGGGTGGCGGCGTACTCAGCGAAGATCGCCGCCGTCTCGCCCAAAGCGATCAGCTCGCCGAGGCGGAAGAGGACGTGCTGGTTGCGGGTGAGTCGGTCGAGCCGACAGCGCTCAAGCACGTTGGCCAGGGCACGCAGGGCCAGGGCCGCCGTTGCTGCGCCGCCAGCCGGGCTGGTGACAGCGAGCTTATCGAGACGGACGGCCCAATCGCGGTAGTAGGCACCCTGAGTCTTCAGGTGGATCTGCCAGCGGTCGCGGGCAATCGTCCACTCCATAATCTCCGATGTGCCCTCGTAGATACAGGTAATCCGCACATCGCGCTTGATCTTCTCGACCATATACTCTTTGGTGTAGCCGTAGCCACCTAGAGCCTGGATGGAATCCTCCGCCGCCTTGTTGCCGCCCTCGGTGGCCAGGAACTTGGCGATGGCCCCCTCGGTCTGGAGGTCAGGTTCACCGGCGTCGATGCGCGCCGCCGTCCACTCGATATAGGCGCGGGCCGCCTCCAGGCGCACCGCGTTCGGCACCAGCAGCTTGTGGGTGTACGCCTGCTTCGTCGAGAGCAGCCCGCCGCCCTGCACGCGGGTCTGGCTATAGCGGATAGCCCGCTCCAGCGCCGACCAGCCGCCGCCAAGTCCGAAGGCTGCCACCATCAGGCGGGTATAGCCGAAGACGGCCTGGGCTTGAGCGAGGCCACGGCCCTCGATTCCGCCAACCAGCCGGTCAGCGGTGACATAGACATCGTCGAGGAACAGGGCGGAGGTGTTCGAGGCGCGGATGCCGTGCTTATCCTCGTGCTTACCCTTGCCAAACCCTGGGGCGTCCTTCTCGACTACAAACCAGGAGAGACCGCCGGGGGCATTAGCCAGCACCGTGTAGATCTCGGCCACGCCACCGTTGCTGATCCACTGCTTGCGCCCGCTGATCTTATAGCCGACAACGGTGCCGTCCTCGATCACCGGCTCGGCCTTCGTACTCAGGGTGCCTAGGTCGCTGCCGGCCTGTGGCTCGGTGGCCCCGTAGGCTACCAGCAGTCCCTCATCGGCGATGCGGCCCATCCAGTGGGCCTTCTGCTCGTCGGTGCCGCCCACCGTGATCGGGTCGGTGCCCAGGAAGGTCGCCAACACGCCGGTCGCAATGCCGAGGTCAATCCGGGCCATCAGTTCCGAAACGCGGTAGATGTCGTAGGCACCGCCGCCGAGCCCGCCGTACTCCTCGGGGATAAAGATCAGGTGCAGCCCAATCTTCTCGGGGTTGTAGAGGTCTTTCAGCACCTGGGCGGGAAACTCGTCCCGCTCGTCGAGTTCGCGAAGATATTCGGGCTTAAGCTCTTTATCGGCGTATTTACGCAACTCTTTCAGCACCATCTCCAGCGTGTCGGTGTCCAGCGTCGTCATGGGCGCCCTCCTGCGCATATCTGTGGGTGTTTCGCGTTTGTCACTTGGGTTCTTCTAGTTTAGCATAATACCGCGTACTGAGGGGCGAGAAGGGGCGGGCTGGTGTAAAATCAACCTCGGCCCCCTCACCCCCTGCCCCTCTCCCTCACGGGGAGAGGGGAGATTCTGCGTCAGGACGCATCCGACTCCCCCTCTCCCGCTCAGGGAGAGGGGGCTGGGGGGTGAGGGCTGAAAGGAGTCTTTTTGTATGCCTCCCTTGCGCGACATCCCTAGTGTCGATAGGCTGCTGCTCGCCCTGCGCCCGCATGTCGCCGACGCGCCCCACGCGCTGCTGCGTGACGCGGCTCGTGCTGAGATCGAGTCCCTGCGCGGCGAGGTTCAGGGCGGGGCCGCCCTGCCTGAGAATAACCTGCTCGATCTGCTTGTCGAGCGGACGATGGCCCGGCTGGCCCGCGAGGTCGCCCCCAGCCTGCGCCCGGTGATCAACGCCAGCGGTGTGATTATCCAGACCAACCTGGGCCGAGCGCCCTTGAGCGCGGCGGCCCTGGCGGCGATGGCGCGGGTGGGCGCGGGCTACACGAACTTGGAGTACGACCTGGAGGCGGGCGAACGCGGTAGCCGTAATGTCCACCTAGAAACCTTGCTACGTCGGCTGAGCGGCGCGGAGGCTGCCCTGGCGGTGAACAACAACGCCGCCGCGATCTACCTGGCCCTGAGCGCCCTGGCCTCTGGCCGCGAGGTGATCGTCTCACGCGGGCAGGCCGTCGAGATCGGCGGCGGGTTCCGTATCCCCGATGTGCTGCGCCAGAGCGGCGCGACTCTGGTGGAGGTGGGCACCACTAACCGCACCTACGTCTGCGATTACGCCGGGGCGATAACTGAGCGCACCGCCCTGCTGCTGCGCGTCCACACCAGCAACTTCCGTCTGGTGGGCTTTGTCCACGAGACCAGGCTGGCTGAACTGGCTGAGCTTGGCCGCGCCAGGGGCGTGCCGCTGCTGGACGACCTGGGCAGCGGCACGCTGCTGCCCACCGCGCCCTATGGCCTGGCCGCCGAGCCGACCGTCCCGGAGAGCGTGGCTGCCGGGGCCGACCTCGTCACCTTCAGCGGCGACAAGCTGCTGGGCGGCCCGCAGGCCGGGCTGATTGTGGGCAGGAAGGAGCTTGTGGATCAGCTCAAGCGTCACCCGCTGGCCCGCGCCCTGCGCCTCGATAAGACCACCATCGCCGGGCTAGAGGCGACTCTGCTCAGTTACCTGCGCGGCCGCGCCACCGAGGAGATCCCGGTCTGGCGCATGATCGCCGCGCCCCTGGGCGGGCTGCGGGCGCGGGCCGAGGCCCTGGCGATCCGGCTGAGTCAGGCTGGCGCAGATGCCGCCGTAACCGACTGCGCCAGCGCGGTCGGCGGCGGCTCCCTGCCTGGCGAGACTCTACCGAGCGCCGGGGTGGCCCTGGCCCCCGGCCCGCATAGCGCCGACGAACTGGCCCGCCGGTTGCGCACGGGTCAGCCCGCCGTGGTAGCGCGCATCGCCGAGGGCCGGGTGATCTTCGACCTGCGCACAGTCCTGCCCGAGCAGGACGATGCCCTGGCGGGGGCCATCCTGGCGGTCTAAGACTTTTATATATGTGGGTGAAATCGCCAGCGAAGCTGGCGATTTCACCCACATATAGGATCACACCACCGACGCGAGCTGCGCCAGGCTCGCCCGCAGCGCGCTGACCCGAGCGCTGTTGCCACGCTCCTCGCCGAGGGTGGCCAGTTGGTGCTTCTTCTGGGCCAGTTCGGCGCAGGTGCCGTAGAACTGCCGGGAGGCCCGGCCCCTGGCGCGGGCGCGGATCTGGGCGCGGAGCGAGCAGGCGATGCGGTATTGCTCCGCGCTGATCGTGCCCAGGGCCACCTCCTCGTGCAAATAGCTGCTCATCCAGCGCCG
>CAIWXH010000261.1 GCA_903916565.1 uncultured Oscillochloris sp.
AGAAGAGCTGCCTTGCGGCTTTGCGGCTTTGCGGCTTTGCGCGAGATCTCCCCGGCATTGCAAAAGGGAGGCTTCATAGAAGCCTCCCTTTTTCGTTCCCCTACGCCTCGGTTGCGATCAAAACCTCGGTGGACTTGATGATGGCGCGCACCGGCTCGCCGACCTTCAGGCCCAGACCGTGAACCGACTCGACCGTGATCACGGCGACAATCTCCTCGCCGCCCGCCAGCTTGACGACCACCTCGGCGGTGATCACGCCCTCTTTGATCGACTGCACCGTCCCCGCGAGTTGATTGCGTGCACTTAGACGCATGGTCTTCCTCCTTATTTCACCTCAGTCGGCTTCGCCGTGGGCACAATGCCGGGCGCAGCGCCAGTCTCTGAGATAAAGCCGTATTTCACCAGCACCTGCTGGGCCTCTGGGGCCAGCACGTAGTCAACAAACGCCTGGGCCAGCGCGGTAGCTTTGCTGTCGGCAAGCGGCGCGATGGGGTAGGTCGCGATGACGTTGAGTGTGTCGGGGATGGCGATCTCGGCGACCTTATCGGCCTGGGTCGCCGCATCGGTCGTGTAGACAATGCCCGCGTCACCCTCGCCTAGCGCAATTTTGGTCAGCACCGAGCGCACATTATCCTCGTACGAGACGACGTTGGCGAGGACGGTGGCGCTAAAGCTGTCGGTGTACTCGGGCAGCGCGCTGGCCTTCGCCAGAAAAGCCAGCGCGTACTGGCCCACCGGCACCGCCTTCGCGGCGAGGATGAGCTTCAGACCGGGCTTCGCCAGATCCTTCAGGCTGGTGATCCCGGCGGGGTTCGCCTTCGGCGTAATCACGACCAGCCGGTTACGCACGAAGGTGTGCGCGGTTGCGCTGATCACCTTCCCGCTGGCGATCAGCACATCCATCTGGGCGCGATTCGCCGAGGCGAACACATCAGCCGGGGCGCCCTCGTTAATCTGGGTCGCGAGCTGTTGGGCACCAGCGAAATTGAAGACCAGCGTAACGCCAGGGTGCGCCGCCTCAAAAGCGGGTGCCAGCGCTTTGAAGGCGTCGGTCAGCGATGCGGCGGCAAAGACGTTCAGGGTGGTGCCCGCAGGCGCGGTCGTAGTAGCTTCGGTGGTCGGAGCATCTGTTGACGCGGTGGGCGCGGCCACCGTCGGGACTACGGTCGGGGCTACGGTCGGGGCGGGCGGACTGGTGGGCGACTGAGCGGCGGGCGCACCACCACAGGCGGCGAGCAGCAGCGTGAGCAGGAGCGCGAAGACGACGGGTGAACGGCGCACAAGTACCTCCATCTGGCAACCAGGATGCCTTGTCAGCAGTGACCCAAGTGGCAGCATTGCCGAGCGGAATGGCTACGTTGCGCTCACGCGCTGGCGCAGGATCGCCTTGACGAGCCAGAGGATGAAAAACGAGAGGGCGAGCATAATCAGCGCCAGAGACAGCGCCAGGTCAAGGTTCATCTCGAAACCGAGATAGATCGCCAGCGGCATGGTCTGCGTGCGCCCAGGGAAGTTGCCCGCGAAGATGATCGTCGCGCCGAACTCGCCCAGGGCGCGCGCCCAACTCATCACCAAGCCGCCCAGCAGCACCGGCCCAGCCAGGGGCAGCGTAATGCGGGTGAAGACCTGCCACGGCGATGCGCCATCGGTGGCCGCCGCGTATTCCAGCTCGCGCTCGACGCCCGCAAAGCCAGCCACGGCGGTCTTGATGTAGAAGGGCGCGGCCACAAAGGTCTGCGCCAGCACCACCGCCAGCGTCGTGAAGGCGACACTCAGCCCGGCCTCGTTGAGTTGGGCGCCAACAAGGCCACGGCGCCCAAAGGTGATCAGCAGGGCGATCCCCGCGACCGACGGGGGCAGCACCATCGGCAGCTCGATCAGCGTGTCGAGCAGGCTGCGTCCAGGGAAGCGCCCGCGTGCCAGCAGATAGGCCAGCGGCGTGCCACAGACCAGCCCGAGCAACGTGCTGCATGCGGTGGTCGTGAAGCTGAGTCCAAGCGCCTGACTGATCTCTGGGTTGGCGAACTGCGCCACCAGGGTCGCCGGATTGACGCGGGCGATCAGTGCGAGCAGGGGCAGCAGCAGGTAGGCCAGCATCGGCAGACTAGCCAGCAGCAGCCCTACCGTGGTGAGCGGCAACGAGCGCTTGCGCCACACGAGTACCGTGCGCGGGGCGGTCGTGATGCGCTCCATCGGCCTATCCAGTTCTGGAACGCCTGACCACAGCGGCGCAGACGCCCCCTATGGGTTGCCCCTACGGGAGACGAAGGTCGCCTTTGACCGACTAGCCTCGTCGCGTCTTACTCATTCAATAAATGCTAATGGATTGAGTATAAACTTGCGCGTGGTTTGTGTCAAGGCAAGCGCCTGGCGGGTGCCAACCACGTTTGACACTCCCCCAACCCGCATGCTATACTCCCCAAATCTGACAACCACATATTGCTCATCCAGAGGGGTGGAGGGACCGGCCCGCTGAAGCCCCGGCAACCAGGAGCGATTTCGGATTTTAGGTCTTGGGTTTGGGGTCGTCAGCGATGGCCCAATCCGAAAGCCCTAAGCTGAAAGCCAACAGCTTCCATTGGTGCCAACTCCGGCAGCGCAAGCTGGGAAGATGAGGTCGAGTTGCCTTCACACCAGCGTGTGAGGGTTTTTTTGCGCCCGTAGGCGCCAGAGGAGCAGCGTCCAGTGAGCCAGCGTACGCCAACTTACCTAGAGGCCATCGCCAAGCGCGTCCTAATCTACGATGGTGCGATGGGCACCAGCATCGACACGTTCGACCTGACCGCCGAGGATTACGGCGGCGAGCGCACCAATGGAAACCGCGACTACCTGGTGATCACGCGCCCCGATGTGATCGCGGCGATCCACGCCTCGTACCTGGAGGCTGGCGCCGATGTGGTCGAGACGTGTACCTTCCAGTCGTCTCGCCTGCGCCTTGAGGAGTGGGGACTTGGCGAGCGCACCGTCGAGCTGAACCGCGCCGCCGCCGCGCTGGCCCGTTCGGTCGCCGACCGCTTTGCCGCCCAGGACGGTCGCCCGCGCTATGTCGCTGGTTCGATTGGCCCTACCGGCAAGCTCCCTTCCTCCGATGACCCCGCGCTCTCGGATATTACCTTCGAGGAGCTGAGCGCGATCTTCCGCGAGCAGGCGGTTGGTCTGATTGAAGGTGGCGCCGATCTGCTGCTGGTCGAAACCTCGGTTGATATTCTTGAGGTGAAGGCCGCGCTTGACGGCATTCGGCGCGCCAAGGCCGAGTTGCACCGGCCCGATGTCGCCGTGCAGGCCCAGGTCTTCCTTGATCTGGCGGGCCGCATGTTGCTTGGCACCGATGTGCCCGCGCTCATCGCCACGCTTGAGGCGATGCCCGTGGATGTGATCGGTCTCAACTGTTCAACCGGCCCCGAGCATATGCGCGCCGCGATTGAATATCTCACCACCCACTCGCGCAAGGTGATCTCGTGTCTGCCCAACGCGGGCCTGCCGATTGAGGTTGACGGGCAGACCGTCTATCCGATGGAGCCAGAGCCGTTCGCCCGCATTGTGGGCGAGTTCGTCACCGAGTATGGCGTGGGCGTCGTCGGCGGCTGCTGCGGCACGCGCCCCGCCCACATCGCCCGTCTGCGCGAGACTATCGGCTACGACCGCGCCCCCGCTGCCCGCGAGATCAAGTACATCCCGTCGGTCTCTTCCGGCATTCGCGCCAGTGCGCTGCGCCAGGATTTGACGCTGACGCTGATTGGCGAGCGCGTCAACACGCTTGGCTCGCGCAAGGTCAAGAAGCTGCTGCTGGCCGATAATTACGACGCCGTGCTTGAAGTGGCCCGCGAGCAGGTTGACGGCGGCGCGCACCTGCTCGATGTCTGTGTCGCCATGACCGAGCGCCCCGATGAGCAAGCGCAGATGGTGAAGCTGATCAAGAAGCTCACCATGAATATTGAGCTGCCGCTGGTGATTGACACCACCGAGACCGAGGTGCTTGAGGCGGCGCTGGCGACGTACCCCGGTCGCGCTGTCGTCAACTCGGTTTCGCTGGAGGGCGGGCGCGGCGAAAAATTCGACAAGGTGCTGCCCCTGGTTGCCCGCTACGGCGCCGCCACCGTCGCCATGACGATTGACGAAACGGGCATGGCCCACACCCGCGAGCGCAAGCTGGCGATTGCCCAGCGCCTCGCCCAACTCGCCCGCGACGAGTACGGCGTCCCCGCCGAGGCGCTGATCTTCGATGTGCTGACCTTCCCCATCACCACCGGCCAGGAAGAGTTGCGCGGCGCCGCCGTCGAGACGCTGGAGGGCATTCGCTTGGTCAAGGCGGAAATCCCCGGCTGCTTCACCACGCTGGGCGTTAGCAACCTGAGCTTCGGCGTCGCGGTGCATGCCCGCGCTGCGCTCAACTCGGTGTTCCTGTATCACGCGGTTGCCGCTGGCCTGGACACGGCGATCATCAACCCGGCGCACATCACCGCCTACGCGCAAATCCCCGACGATGAGCGGGCGCTGTGCGAGGATCTGATCTTCAACCGGCGCGAGGACGCGCTGGCTCGCTTCATTACCCATTTTGAGCAGAACGCCGCCAGCGAGACGACTGAGCGCGCCGACCCGACTGCCGGGTTGACCACCGACCAGCACCTGCACTGGAAGATTCTCAACCGTAAGAAAGACGGCGTCGAGGCTGACATTGACACCGCGATTATGGAGCGGGTCGCGGCGGGGCAGATAAGCGGCGAGGCCGCCGTGGAGTTGCTGAACGGGGTGCTGCTGCCCGCCATGAAAGAGGTTGGCGAACTCTTCGGCACGGGCCAGCTTATTCTGCCCTTTGTGCTGCAAAGCGCCGAGGTGATGAAGAAGGCGGTCGCTCGTCTGGAGCATTACCTCGACAAGCTGGAGGGCACCACCAAAGCCAAGGTCGTGCTTGCCACCGTCTACGGCGATGTTCACGACATCGGCAAGAATCTCGTCAACACGATTCTGGCGAACAACGGCTACACGGTCTACGACCTGGGCAAACAAGTGCCGGTCAACACGATTATCGAAAAGGCCATCGAGCTTGGCGCCGACGCGATTGGCCTCTCGGCGCTGCTGGTCAGCACCAGCAAGCAGATGCCGCTGGTCGTGCAGGAACTGCACAAGCGCGGGCTGCACATTCCGGTGCTGATTGGCGGCGCGGCGATCAACCGGCAGTACGGCCAGCGCATCTCGTTCATCGGCCCCGCACAGCCGTACGCGGCGGGCGTTTTCTACTGCAAAGACGCCTTCGAGGGGCTTGAGGCGATGGACGAACTGAGCGACCCCGCCCGCCGTTCGGCCTTCGTCGCGGCCAATCTCAGCGAGGCGGCGGGCGTGCTGAACAAGCGCCAGACGGGCCGGGTTGCGCTGGACGACCTGGGCAAAGCCGGACTCACCGGGGCGCGGGCGCACTCGAAGGTGCGCGCCGATGTGCCGGTGCCGACCCCGCCGTTCTGGGGCGCCAAGGCGACTAAGCGCATTCGGTTGGAGGATGTCGTCGCTTGTCTCGACCGCAACGCGCTGTATCGTTTGCAGTGGGGGGCCAAAAATGCCAAGGGCGACGAGTGGGCGCGGCTGAAGGACGAGTTTGACCAGAAGGTGCGCGACCTGCTGCGCGAGGCCGAGCGCGACCATTGGCTTGAGCCGCAGGTGGCCTATGGCTATTTCCCGGTGCAGAGTGACGACCACGATCTGATTGTCTACGACCCTGCCGACCGGAACAACGAATTGACGCGCTTCGTCTTTCCGCGCCAGCCCGAGCGCGAGCGGCTCTGTCTGGCCGACTATTTCCGCAGCGTGGCGAGCGGCGAGCACGACGTGGCCGTTTTCCAACTGGTCACGATGGGCCGCAAGGTGGACGATTTAAGCGAGGAGTTGCAGCGCCAGGGCGACTACAGCCGGGGGTACTACATTCACGGCCTGGGCGTCTCGCTGGCCGAGGCGCTGGCCGAGTACACCAACCGGCTCGTGCGCCAGGGCCTGGGGCTGGGCGAAGGGAGCGGCAAGCGCTACTCGTGGGGCTATCCGGCCTGCCCCGATCTGGCGGAACACGCCAAGCTCTTCAAGATTCTGCCCGTCGCGCAGATCGGCCTGACGCTGACCGAGGCGTTCCAGTTGGTGCCCGAGCAGTCCACGGCGGCGATTGTGGTGCATCACCCCGAGGCGACGTACTTCAGCATCGGCAGCGCCATCGAGCGGGCCGACGCCGACGCGACCGCGTAGGGGTTTGTCTTGGTGCGGGGGGCACGGCCTCCGCACGCTAGGACACGTCGGCGGAACTACGCGGCAGGTTTTGTACCACGAAGGGCACGAAGGGCACGAAGGCCGAACCGCGTCCTGCTACGCTTCGTGCCTGACGCGCAGTAGTGTGCAACCCTCCAGGAAGTTCGCCGGGGGGCTGAAGCCTCCGGCTCTTAGTGCCTCAGCCGACGAAGGTCGGCTGAGGCAGGCCGTGCAGGACAACTGAGCGAGGATTGCCCCTAGACCAGTCAGGTGCGGCACCTGACTGGTCTTTGGTGGTCTGGTATGGCGTTGTCGCCGTATCCCCCCGCCCATCAGCGGCGGTAGAGCTTACAGCGAAGGCCGACCAATGAGGATGCCAGCTATGACAGAGTACCGCCTGCGGATGAAGGAATTGCCGCTGACCGACCAGCCCCGCGAGCGCCTAGCCAGCGTGGGGCCGCAAGCCCTGAGTGACGCCGAGTTGCTCGCCATTCTGCTGCGCGTCGGCGTGCCGGGGGTCAATGTGCTTCAGCTCTCCCAGCAAACCCTGGTTGACTACGGGGGCTGGTCGGGGCTGCTACGGGCTGAGTACGAGGGGCTGTGTCGTGGGCGCGGCATGGGTGTCGCCAAGGCCGCCACGGTCAAGGCAGCACTGGAGATCGGGCGGCGCCTGCTGCTCACCGGGCCAGATGATCGCTTCCAGATCAAAAGTCCCGCTGACGCCGCCACGCTGCTGATGGTCGAGATGGGCCATCTAGATCAGGAGCATCTGCGGGCGGTGCTGCTCGACACCAAGAACCGGGTGCAGCAGATTACCACCATCTATATTGGCTCGGTCAACAGCGCCATGATCCGCGTTGGCGAGGTCTTCAAGGAGGCCATTCGGCGCAACAGCGCGGCGCTCATTTTGGCCCATAACCATCCCAGTGGCGACCCCAGCCCTTCGCCCGAGGACATTCTGGTGACGCGCCAGATCGTCGAGGCCGGCAAGCTGCTTGATTGCGAAGTGCTTGATCATCTGGTGATTGGGCGCGGGCGCTACGTGAGCATGCGCGAGCGGGGGCTTGGGTTCCCAAGCTAATTGTCGAATCTCACGTAACGTGAGAAAACGGAGATCTTTCAAGGCCCGGAGGTGACCACACCTCCGGGCCTTGAAAGATCTCGCTACTCGTTCCAGGGGAAGTCACCCACCTGCTGAGCGGGCACCTGCGTCAGACCACCGGCCAACTCTTCAGCGTAGATGGCGGTCTGCACGAAGCGTTTCTTCGCTAGGCATGACGATGTTCGTCGGTCGTTCGTCACCCGCAAGGCTGGGCGCGCTACTGCGTGCGAGCAGCGCATAGATCTTCGTCAACAGGCGCTCAAAGTCAATGGGCTTCGCTTCGAAATCGTTGCAGCCGATGCTTAAGGCGCGCTGCCGGTCATCTTCCATCACGTAGGCGGTCAGGGCAATAATGGGAAGTTGGGCCGTCTCTTGCCGTGCACGTAAGCGCTGGGTGGCCTGCCACCCGTTCAGCTTGGGCAGTCCCATATCCATCAGGATGACATCCGGCTGGGCGCGCCTGGCGATCAGCAGGGCTTGCACCCCGTCTTCTGCCGTGACTACCTCGAAGTTAAAGCGGGTGAGATACTTCGCAATAATATCTCGAATTTGCGAGTCATCTTCGACGATGAGAATACGTACCATCCTGTCTCCTCCTATGGTAGCACTGGCAATCCGTACGCTTCCAGCAGCGCCGCTGTACTCCGTAGGAGCGCCTCGCTGTGCATGCCGTTCTGTGGCAAGATCTGTGCCAATTCGTGACACATCTGCGTATGCGCTTCTCGCGTGACCTCGTGTGCGGTCACCACCAGGATCGGAAGCGTGCCCCCTTCAAGGTGGGCGCGAATGGCTGCGATGAGCGCAACCATCGTGGGCCGCAGCATGTCGATCACCGCGAGCGCGGGGTGCCGTTGATCGAGCAGCGCCATGGCGGTCGGTTCGTCCGTCGCCGTGTCAATCGTCCAGCCTCTGCGCTCAAGGGTGCACCGCAGATCGTCACACAGCGCAGGGGCGTCGGCCACGAGCAGCAAATGGGTGGGGCCAGCGCCTCTGGGCAGGACGCTCGTGATTGCGTGCGTCAACTGATCATGGTCGAGGGGGTTATGGAGGCTCCCTGCCGTGCCAAGCACAAGACCCCGTTCGGCATGCTGGTCGGTGCCCAGCAGCAGCACCGGGATCGCGCAGGTCTCGGGATGCTCTTGCAGGTGGCGCAGCACCGTCCAGCTCTCCAGTTCCGGCAGCAGCACATTGAGGATGATCAGGTCGGGCAGCAGCGCCATCGCCAGTTCTAGCCCCTCAGCGCCGTTCGCCGCCGTCTCGAAGTACAGGCCCGGGTGGGCCAGCGCTTGCGAGAACATGTCACACACATGTGAGTCGTCGTCAATCACCAGCACAAACTGGGTCTTCAACGCATCAGGTGTTGGCACGACCCCAGGGGTGGCTGGTGCCTCGGTCGGGGCGACGGCTCGGTGGGACAGCGCCGAAGGGTCGCCCCCACTATGGGTGCGGGGCAGGGTCAGGGTGAAGGTCGAACCCACCCCCAGGGCGCTGGTGACCGTAATCCTGCCTCCCAGCATGCCGGCGAGGCGTTGGCTCAGGGCCAGCCCGATCCCGGTGCCGCCATACTTGCGGGTGGTCGAGGCATCGATTTGGCCAAAGTCACGGAAGAGCAGCCCCAGATGATCGGGACGTATCCCGATCCCGGTATCGCTGACGGCGAAGACCACGTCCTCGGCGTTCGCCTCGTCATGCTCAGCTCCGGCGGTCACCGTGAGCGTGACCAGCCCTTCATGTGTGAACTTACAGGCGTTACTCAGCAGGTTGATCAAGATCTGGCGCAGATGCACCTCATCGGTTTCCATGGCCCCGAGCGTCGTGCTGCCCCGCAGCTCGAAGCGGTTCCCGTTGTGTGTGGCCAGCGGCTGGATGGTATCCGCGACGATAGCGAGGAGCGACGACACCAGCACTGGGGCGCACTGCACCGACATATGTCCCGCCTCGATCTTCGAGAGGTCGAGAACCGCATTGATGATCGCGAGCAGGTGGGTACTCGCGGCGCGGATGCCGCCAAGATGTGGGCGTACTTCGCTGTTGGTCGAGGGGCTGAGCGTGTGATTGAGCAGATCGACATGCCCGATGATGGCCGTAATCGGCGTGCGTAGCTCGTGGCTCATCGTCGCGAGGAACTGGCTCTTGGCGCGGCTCGCCGCGTCGGCGGCCTCTTTGGCCGCACGGAGCGCCTGCTCCGTGTGCTTGCGCTCGGTGATGTTCCGCACAATGACCTGGATCGCTGCGGTGTCGCGGTCACGGAAGGGGAGCACCACCAACTCGGCCTCGATGGTCGTGCCATCCGGCTGCGTCAGTGTCCGTTCCACCAGCACTGGGCTGCCATCATCTCGTGGCATCAGCGCACTGATCGTCGTAGGGACTGGTTGGCTGCTTACGTCTGCAGACAGGCCGTTGTCGATCAGACGGGTGCCGACCGCGTTGCTGTAGCGGATATGCTGTCCATCGTGGACAATGACGGCGTCGGGGCTCAGTTCAAGGATCTGGCGGTAGCGGCGCTCACTTTCGGCGAGGTGCTGATGGGCGTGCGCCAGCCCGTGGAGCATCCGGTTGATGGCACCGCCGAGTTGACTGATCTCGTCGTGGCCTGTGATGTACACCTGCGTATCAGGCCGACTGACCTCCACCAGCGCGACCTGGGCGCTCAGCGTGATGATGCGGGCCAGCACCGTGCGCTCAAACATCCAGAAGACGATCGCGCCAAAGAGGATGTCGGTAATGAGGAGGAGCAGCGTGTACTCACGGGTGGCTTGCTGCCCCAGCAGCACGACATCGCGGGGCAGATCGAGCTGGAGCAGCACGCCCGGCCCGCCACGCAGATCGGCCACGTGGGTGCCCCCGCTGATCCGCTGGCTGTCGAGCGGGATGCTCACAAGCGACTGCCCGGCGGCGAGCGCAGTTGCCGCCTGTTGTACATCTGGCGTTAGGGCTGGCGCATCATCGCGGATCACGGTGAGTGGCAGACGAGCGATCTGGCTGAGCCGTGCGATCTCGTGGACATCGAGCCGCCGCCCCATCAGCAGTGTGCCCCTGGCGGGGCCGGCACCCAGGCTGGTGAGGATGGGCCGTGCCGCGAGGAGCATGGGGCCATCCGCGAGGATGATCAGCCCAGCGAGCGGTTTAGCCGAGTCGGTGTGCTGGAGTAGCCGTGCATTGGGGCCGTCGAAGCGGTTCAACTCTGCGGGTGGCGGCACCTCTTGTGCGGTCGCCAGATCGAAGGCGCGGGCGTAGACCAGCGTGCCGGTCGTATTCACAAAGGCCACGTACGAGAGGTTATTATTAATGAAGGTTGCATCGGTCGTATTGTCGGTAACGTACTTCGGATCCGGCTTGGCCACAAAGGCATAGGTGTCGTCCCACACCGCATAGTCGTTGGTCGTCCGTTCAAGGCTGGCGATACTATCGCCGAGCGCGTTGGCGGCTTGCTGCACATGCTCCTGAACGGTGCGCTCCTCCACCGCGCGAAAGCTGCGCCCAATGATCGAATCGGTCAGGAGGAGCAGGCTGCCAACCAGCACGACGAGCATGATCAAGATGGCAAACAGCGTGCGAATGCGAAGTGAGGCGGGCCGGTCGAGGCGGTGCATGCTTCCCCCTTTGTGTGATTGCGCGCCTTCAGATGAGCCGTTCGTCTCGGGGGTTGCCCATCTCCCAGGTAGGCGACTGCGCGCCATCGTGCAGCACGATGGCAACGGCATGCTCCAGCCATTGCGGTGTCCAGCGCGGATGTGCAGAAAAGGTGGTGGAAGGGCAGATGTGAGGGGAGGGGATGCGATACGATGAGGACTGACTCACGCGGCTGCGTGGCGCACGGAGTAGGATTAACCATACCGCCCGCTTAGGAGCTTGTCAAGCCAGAAAAACAAACCACATTCTATGGTGGACCCTTTTGTCAAGACACTCAAACGGGCAGTTTTCCGTTTGGGTGCCGCTCACACCCGTTCGAAAGGCTTGACACCAGTCGTTGTCCCGGCGCGTGCGTCCCGACGTTGGCGACAGGCTCCCCCCTGCCGGGGTGGTCGCCCCGGTCAAGGGTTCCCGCCGCACTACGGTCTCTTGACCGGGGCGACCGCTTCGGCTACGGTGGCAGCAGGTGCCGCGCTCGGGACGCACGCGCCTTGGGACACTGCCCATGGGCAGCGGTAGTCGCGCGCCTGATGGGGACGTTCGTGGTTAGAGAAGTGCATGTAGTTCGCAATGCCCTGGCGCGCCTCACGCGGACTACCGTAATATGGTGGAGTAGTCAGGCGAGCATCCAAGCAGGGGAAGATGCGGCGTTTCTTGCGTTGGCCGCACAGAGCGGCGGTAAACAG
>CAIWXH010000262.1 GCA_903916565.1 uncultured Oscillochloris sp.
GCTGCTCGGCGATGAGTTGGTGGGCCAGCGGCAGAAGTGCAATTACCTCCGCGTAGGTTTGGGCGCTGCGCCAACTGCGTTGAATGAGCGCGTTGAGCTGCGCCCAGCTTGTCGGCGGGGCGGCGGCGGCTACGCTCAACAAGGCGTCCACTCGCATATCCACATCGGCAATGCGCTGGGCGACGGCCATGGCCTCATCAGGGCAATGGCAGGCAAGCAGCGCCTCGACGATGGCGACCTGCTGGGTTGTGCGCCGCTGCGGATCATTGACATAACGCTCCCCGTGGGTTAGGGCTGGCGCAACCACATCCGCCGCCCGCTTGAACTGATGGATCTGCACGAGGAACTGACTGGCTTGCAGTACCGCGTCAATCGCCGCTGCCGCATCGAGCGGTGCGGCAGCGGTTACCAGTGCCCGCACGTACTTCAGGGCCATCTTGCGTTCACCACGCGCAATCAGCGCGGGAATGATCGCACCCAGCACATCCACCTGCTGCACCAGATCGGCGATCCGGGAGATTGTGACCAGCGCCCGCACCGTGTGCCGCCGGTTCGCCATGATCCGAGCCAGCGCGGCAAGGGCGGCATCACGGTTCTCCGCCGTCGCGATGGGGCGATCATGCAGGCCGACGAGGGTGCCGACGGCCAGTGGCGGGTGCCGGATCGGGTCGTGCGTGATCCGCGCTGGCATGCGGTCAAGCTCCGCCAGCGCCGCATTCAAGTTGCCCTGGTCAACAAACGCCTGCACGACCGCCAACCGCGCCGTAACGTGGGCATCTGACACAAAGACACGATTCTGTGCCGGGTCATTCAGCAGTTCCAACGCCTCGGTGGTATTGCCGTTTTCAGCCAGAATCTGCGCCGCCGCTGGCTGCGTGACCAGCGGCAGCCGACGGAGTTCAGTCAACGCCGCTTGTCCTAACAAGCGACCGAGCCGCCGCTTGAGGCCCACGAGGCGCTCTGGGTTATGAAAGCCGGTCACTTCCGCGAGTCCGTCTACGAGCGTACGCGCCGCTGCCAGTTCACCCAGCGTGACCAACGCTTCGCCAATGGTCAGCAGCAGGTTGCTGCGCTGATCCTCGTCGGCGTCGTCACACGCATCTTGTGGCAGTCCAGCCAACGCCCGCCGCAGCAAGTCGCTGCGCTGGTTGCCCTCAGCCGTACTTGCTGCGAACGCCAGGGCCGCCGGGATGTGGCCCTGTGCCACCAGCGCCAGGACAAACACCCCTTGCTCGGTCGTGTGCTGGCGGTAGCCCTGCACGCCCGCAAGCAGCGCTTGCGCCTCGGTTGGGCGCCCCTGCCCAATCAGCGCCCAGATCAACTGGCGGCGCAGCCGGTACTTGTCTGCTGGCGGGCCACCAAACAGTGGCCCCACCCCAGACAGTGGAGCATTCACGAGATACGCCAACGGCAGCGGCTCTCGATCCGCCCAGTCGAGCGCGGTCAGCGCGCTGTCGAATTCGGCGCGACTGATCATCTGTTCGGCCACATCGAGGCGTAGGTAATCAGCGTGTTCCTTCTGGCTGCGTTCTTCCGCGCAGGCCGCCAGCACCTCGTGGAAGAGTCCGGGCACCATTTCGGCGGGCACAGACGGCACGAGACTAAACAGCGTCTCCGCACGCGCCAGCGGATTGGCGATGGCACGGGCCAGCACCAGCGCCTCCGCGTCACGGTGCTGCTCAGACAACAGGGCGACGACGCGCCACAGTGGTTGGTCGGCCACGCCACGCGCAGCAACAGGCAGCAGCAGCGCCGCCGCCTCAGCGAGGCTTGCGGCGGCTTCGGCGGTAGCGCCACGGCTGGACAGCGCTTGCGCCAATTCTAGAAACCGTGCGGTGCGCCGATTGAGCAACGCTTCCTCATCCGGGGGAAGCTTGGCCTTCGCCAGGCGAGGCGCGCTGCGTGCAAGGTGGAATGCCTCGGCGAGCCGACCCTGCTCAACCAGATCGCGGATGTGATCCAGCTCCACGACTTCCCATGTTCGCGTCTCGTCAAGCTTCTGCGCCAAGGCCACCGCCTCGGCGCGGGCGCTGGTTGCCGCTGCAACCTCGCCAGCCCGACGAAGTTCTGTCGCCAGCGAGCAGAGCAGCCGCACGCGGAGGTCGGGCGCGGCGATGCGACGGGTCAGGGCCAGCGCCAGATGTAGGTGACCCTGGCCCGCAAGATGCTCGATGCTGCCCATATACACCAAAGTGAACTGCACCCCATCGTCGGCTTCGCGCTCCTCAGCCAGGGCCGTCGCGACCAGTTCGGCGGCGGGCGCAATTTGGTCGGCGGCGACCAGCGCCGTCGCCAACACAAGCCGCAGATCGGCCCGATCATCCCGCGCCTCAATCAAGGCCAGCGCCGCCAGCGCCTCGTTCAGTCGGCCAAGGCCAATCTGGAGCCGCACGATGATCCGCAGCGCGGTGGCCTTGCTCCCGGCGTCGGCAATCGGCTTGCCACGATCAAACCTACTGGCGCATGGCTCGCCGTCAAGGTCGGTGTCGTCAACCGCACACACGATTTCCAGCGCCGCCGTGAAGCGCTGCCGATCCGCCAGATCTTGCGCCAGTTCCAACTGGGCGTGATGCCGCCAGCTTCCTGCCGCCATTTGCGCGATCAGTGCCTTAGCCGCGTCGAGTTGGTCGGTCGCACCCAGCGCCCGCACCAGATCGAACTGCACCGCCGCACGCTGCTGCTCATCGCTGATTTGGGCCGTCAGCGTTTCAGCCGCAACCATCTGGTCGGCGGCGATCAGCGCCTTCACCAGCTCGCACTGGGCCGACGCCCGCTGGCGTGGCTCGTCAATCTGCGTCGTCAGCACCTCCGCGTTCGCCAGTTGGTTCGCGGTGATGATGAGCGCCCGCAGCACCTCACGCTGCGCCGCCCCGCGTGTCCACGGGTCAGCGATTTGCGCCGCCACTTGCTCCGCTGCCACAACCTGGCCCCGCTTGATGAGCAACTGGGTCAACTCGCGCTGAATTTCCGTCCGGCGCTGGGCGTCGCGGATGCGGGCCGCGAGGATTGGCGCACGGGCCAGCCGCTGCTCGTCAATCAGCGCCAGCCAAAGCTCGGCCTCCGCCCGCAGCGCGGGGTCGCTGAACTGGGCCACCAGCGCTTCCGCCGCCGCCAGATCGCCTTGCAGCCAATAGACTTCGGCCAACGCGGTTCGCAGCCGCTCGCGCCAGTCGGGGTCGGTGATACGCACCAGCAGCGCCTCTGCTTCACGAGCCATGCCCAACCCCGCCGCGTCGGGCGGCAGCTCCGTCAGCACATCCAGGGTCGCCCAAAGCGCTTCAGGCCGCGTGAAAGCGCGCAGCTGCGGCACCAGCGCCAGCACCTCGGCGCAAATGTCAGCGATGAGCGCCGACTGAGTGGCCGCGTTCAAGCGACGGGCCAGGGCCAGCAGGGCGCCGTGATAGTGCAACGCGCCCCGCAGGCCGGTCGCGGGCGGGGGCGTTCGTTCGCGCCACGCGGGCCACGCGGGCTGGCCGCCGCCGCTCATGATCAGGGGTTTCTTGCCCTCGATCCAGCGCACCGCCGCCAGCGCCGCCGCCCCGTCGCCTTGCGCGAGGCACAGTTCAGCCAGCCGCAGCAGCATATCGGAGCGCGTGCCCTGGGCCGGAATGAGGATGCAGGTGTCCAGCACCTCAGCATA
>CAIWXH010000263.1 GCA_903916565.1 uncultured Oscillochloris sp.
CCCCTTCACCCCCAAGCAAGCCGCGCTCCACTTACACAAGCTGGGCGCAAACGTACTCCCCATCGGTGAGGGCAGCAAACGCCCGACGATGAAATGGAAAGAATGGGAAACCAAGCGCCAGCCATCGCAAGCGGTTGACAGTATGCAATTCCCGCCGCTCGCCCGATACGTGAACGGCACCGAATATTCCGCTGTTGACGCCGTGCAGGCGGCTAATGCCAAGCCAGCAGATCCAGAGGCGTTCAGCCGATTTCTGAATCTGGTTGCTGAGGGTATTCCCCTCCAGGAAGCAGCGCGGCGCGCACTTCGTTAGCCATCAGTCCGTAGCCGCTCCTCCTCCCTCGCCCGTGCCAGCTCGCGCTGGTGGCGTTCCTCCTGGGCCGTCACGAATCGCAGTAGAATGCGGTAAATGTCAGTGTTGTCCCCACGCTCGTGGGGGTGAACCGTTCAACGTTGTCCTCACGCTCGTGGGGGTGAAGTTGTCCTCACGCTCGTGGGGGTGAACCACTACCACGCTTCCAGGATGTCCCCCTGATGCACGCGGGCGTGCACCTCAGCCTGGGCCATGGTGAGGGCGACGGCCTGGGCCATGCTCTCCGACCACCGTTGGTCGCTCGTCAGGTAGCGCACGACGCGCTCTGCACGCGGGTCGGTCGGCGCGCCCGTCGGCTCACCGAATGCGTTGTAGCGGTTCCGCTGCTCAATCTTGATCACGTTGAACTTGGTGCGTTGGGCCATATAAAATCCGTTTACTTGCACTGAGCACAATGCCCCCATCGGCGGGCCGCCCCCAGCTGGCCCGCCGATGCCAGCGCCGCCCCGCAGTGGGGGCATCCATACCCCTCCGGCGCAGGGGCATTTTGTGGCATCACAGAAGCTATCAGGGCATCGTCGCGACTCGATGTTGTCCCCACGCTCGTGGGGGTGAACCGCGCTATCAGGGCATCGTCGCGAGCCACTAATTCGGGCGCAGGATAGCCCCCATCGCGAGCATAGGCGAGGGTAGGCATGGGGCTATCCTGAGCATCCTCGTGCGGGGCATTGTGTAACAGCAAATCGGCCACCAGATAGGCCACCCAGGCCAGCGGCGCCCCATGCAGCACCGCCAGAATGGCATTGCCCCACCAGGGCATGGAGACCAGAATGTCGGGCTGGCGGTGGAACAATCCGGCCAGGCTGTTGTAGAGAATGCTCACCACGACGGCCCCCACGCTGATGAGGCCAGCGCGGCGGCGCTGGGCTGCGTCGAGGCTCCGTAGGGCAGCGAGGCCCAGGTAGGTCGCCTCGAACGCGGCGGCCTGCACGATAGCCACCCAGAGGGGTACGAAGAGCATAGCGTATTGGTAGACCCCATAGGATGCCGCCAGGGCCAGCATGGGCAGGGGCATGGATGCCAGGATGCCGCGCCAGTGCAGGTTCTTCACAGCCCCTCCCCCGCCGCAGTCCAGAGACCGTTATCAAACTGCACCCCATGGGCGTGCAACAGCTCGCGGGCCGTCTCGCGGCTCTTGCCTTGCCGCCGCAGCGCCCGCAACAGCGCAACCGTATCAATCACCGGCTCCGTCTGTCTGGGTCTGTCTGCGGCCAAAATGGCCTGGAGCGCCGCTGACGAGGCATCCGCAGACACAGACGGACACCGACCGTCAGGCTCCCAGGCAGGCGCATCGATGCGATCCGGCATCAACTCCAGCAGTTCCGAGCGGTCGAGCAGCCACACCTCACCATTCCGCTCGACCGCCGCTGGAAAGCGCTGGCCGCGCAGCGCCTCGGTCAGCGCCGTGCGCCGCGCCGTGTCGGGTTCCTCCTTCAGCAGCGCCCGGCACTCGGGCTGGGCCAGCGCCACCCGGTAGAAGTTCTTTCGCATGGCGCTGTTCATGCCGATGTCTTCGACCAAGGGGCTTTGGGTGAGTAGCCGCCCGTGCATATTGACCTTGCGTCCGCCGCTCCCCAGCACCACCACCGCATCCGCCCACGTATCCATGCCCTTCGGATCGAGCTTCCGTACCTCGCGCATCACCTCGGGCACCTCGTCAATGACCACGAGGATGGGCGGGAAGCGCCCCTCTCGCACCTCGCCCGCGTTGAGCTGCGCCATACGCCGGTCATACTCGCCACGCAGGGCCATCAGCGCGCCGCGAATATCCGCATACGCCACCGCCAGCGGCGCGATGCCGCCCCACTTCGGCACCAGCCGTCCCTCGTCCGACTCCACCATCGGACTCCAGTGGCGATCCAAGATCGCCACGGTCGTACCAGGGCGCTGCGCCTGACGGGCGATCACCACATTCGCCAGCACGCTCTTGCCTGCGCCGCTGGCGGCCGCCAGCAGCAGATGGGGGCGCTCATCGAGCCAGTCCAGCCACGCGCCCGCCTGCGCCGTCGTGCTGATGCTGAGGGCGGGCACCTCGGCCTTTGCCGCCGCTGCCCCGGCCTGTGTCGTGATGCTGAGGGCGTCGGCGCCCCGGTAGATGCGGTGCGGTGCGGTGGCAATGTCGGCGCTGGTGGCGAGGGCCAGCGCATCCCACGCCCGCTCGGGCGACTGCTGCAGGACGGCGTGGGCGCTGACCGGGTTGCCGTAGCGGTCGCGGGTCACACTCATACGGGCAGCCTCGGCCCGCATCCTGATCATCAGCCCCCACCCGACCACGGCAGACCCGGCCACTGCGCCCAGCACGGGCAGTGCCAGCCAGAGCCAGAGCAGTCCGTTGACGAGCTGCGCCTCGGGGGATGCGGCGCAGCCCTCCCAGCCCCAACAGAGGACGCTACGGACGCCGCCGAGGATACACAGCAGCCCCAGCCAGCCGCCGCCAATGACCAGGCCCAGCGCTACGATTTCTGGCGAACGGGTCTTGGACGCCGGACGCCAGGGGTCAACCTCGACCACATTCCGAGCGATGCGCTCGCTATAGTCCAGCTCGCGATCCGCCTGGGCGGTCGCGTCGATCTTACTTACGTTCAATGGCTTCGCCCCTTCGTGTATGATTGCCGCACACCGAGCGTTCCCCGGTGGTCTTTTCCTGCCGTGGTCGGTGTGGTTATCACCGGCCACGGCGTAACCCCCTACCCCTTCCCCGGCACCCCTCCCCCTTTCCCAAGCCGCGCCTCGATCTCGTCAAAGCGCAACTCCGACCGAATCACCATTCGCACGAGCCGCGCGAGCCACTCACCCACCCCGCTCATATCCTCAGCCGCCACGGCGCAGCGAATAGCGCGCCGCTCCTCGCTGGTGACCCGCAGATGCCCCACCGTCGATACCGCTTTGGTTTGCATAGTTGTCCTCTTTGTACGTCATTGCACATCCGTAATCATTATCCAAGGTATGCAAAAAACCTAGATCTATATGATCTAGATGATGCACGCACAGGAATAATGCGCGTGTGCTATCCGCGTATTGTCACGGGTGCTGTCACGCTTTTTGGCAGGGTGTCACGGGGTCACGCTACCCACGATGCGAGGTGGCCCGCCCCGTGGCGGCGGCAGCAAACACGCGACTGAGCAGGTGATTAATCGCGTCCACCTGGTCATCGTGTGCCCCACGCGGGAAGCTCAGGAGTTCGCGCTCGAAATCGGGCAGGTAGGCACCGGGGCAGAAGACGACGCGCCCGCTCTCGAAGTAGGGCGCGTTGGCGCGGGCGTGGCTCACCTTGCC
>CAIWXH010000264.1 GCA_903916565.1 uncultured Oscillochloris sp.
ACGGTGTCGATCTGAACCCGCTCGCCGTCGATCTCGCCAAACTCTCGCTCTGGCTCGTGACCGTGGCGAAAAACAAGCCGCTCTCGTTCCTCGATCATCACCTGCGCTGCGGCAACGCCCTGATTGGCGCCCGCCTTGACGCCCTGCGTATGAATGGGGCGGCGAAGACCAACGGCCAAGCGAAGCACGCCAAGGCCGTTGCCGCCGGTCAACTGATGCTGCTGAATGATGACGCCTTCCGCCAGAGCATGAGCAGCGCCGTAGACAGTATGTGGCTGATTGAGGGCAATGCGGCCAACACCGTCGCCGATGTCAAGGCGCAGGAACAGATTTATATCGACCTGCGAGCCAGTCTGACCCGCAAGTATGGACGCTTGGCGAACCTCACCACCGCCCGGCATTTCGGCCTACCCATTCCACCTGATCTCCGCAACGCTTTGACCGACTACGCCAGCGGGCGCGGCCTTACCGCTGTGCCGCAGATCATCGCCCATCTTGATCAGGCTGATGCCGTCGCCGATCAGCGCCATTTCTTCCATTGGGAGTTGGAGTTTCCCGAGGTGTTCTTCGATACACACGGCGATCCGCTCGGCGAACGGGGCGGTTTCGATGTTGTGGTGGGCAATCCGCCGTATGTTCGTAGCCTGCGCCTCAAAG
Organism: uncultured Oscillochloris sp.; assembly: GCA_903916565.1. Taxonomy (GTDB): domain Bacteria; phylum Chloroflexota; class Chloroflexia; order Chloroflexales; family Chloroflexaceae; genus CAIWXH01. The sequence goes on from CAIWXH010000264.1 coordinate 658, forward strand.
ACCTTGATGAGCAAGCGTGGGCCTACTATGCAGCCACATACCAAGCCGCCGCGACCCGTGAGTACGACATCTATATGTGTTTTGCTGACCAAGGGCTGCGTCTGCTCAACGCGGCTGCGTATCTGGGCATGATTATGCCTAACAAATGGCTGACCACCCAGGTTGGTGAAGCGCTACGCGCAAGCGTGGCGGAACGCCAAGCGCTGACGCAACTGGTAGACTTTGGCGCGTTTCAAGTCTTTGCTGAGGCGACCACCTATACCTGTTTGCTCTTCCTGACAGGTGCTTCCTGTGCCGTTGCTTCGATTGCGACGTTGCAGCAAACGAAAGAGCGCAGTCAACCACTACCCGGTGGACAAGGCGTCTGGGCAGAGCGGCGGCTGCCTACTACAAAGTTGGGCAGCGCACCGTGGACGATCTCCTTCGGCGCGACTGACGCGCTGATGCAGAAGCTGCGGCCCCTTGCACCCTTGCAGGATGTCGCCACGATTTTTATGGGAACAGGGACAAGAGCAGATCAGGTCTTCTTTATGCAGCGCAAAGGTCAGCAGTACTACTCGCGTGCGCTGAACGCCTGGGTTGAGCTTGAAGCAGCGCTGATGCGACCGGCGCTCACTGGCAAAGATATTGACCCGTACACCTATCACACCGAGAATTATCTGCTCTTCCCCTATCGTCAGGTTGAAGACAAGATCGAACTGATACCGCCCCAGGAACTGGAAGCGACGTACCCCAACGCTTGGAGCTACCTCAACCTGCCAGCGAATCGCGCCCTGCTTGAAGAGCGTGATAAGGGGGCTTTTGCCCACCAGCCCGGCTGGTATGGCTATGGGTACCCGCGAAATCAACAGCGCTTGGGGCAGATCAAACTGGTGCTGCCCGATGTGGCTGGCCGCGCCGAGTTTGCCTATGATGGTGAGGGCCGCTACATCATCGACACGGCCTACGGCATCCAGCTCAAGCCAGAGTCGCCGCTGACGCTGCTCGCTTTAACGACGCTGCTCAATAGTTCCATGCTGACCTTCTTTCTTCAGCAGACGGGCACCGATCTGCGGGGCGGGTATTTTCGGATGAAAACCGCCTACCTCAATCCCTTTCCGCTCCCAGTCTTTACCTTCACCACCCCCGACGCCGAGCGCACCGCGCTGCGCGACGAC
>CAIWXH010000265.1 GCA_903916565.1 uncultured Oscillochloris sp.
GAGCACCCGGCCATTGCGGCCTACACCGCCGCATTCGGCACGCGCCTGAACGCCGTCCAGACGCAGCAGATCACCGCGACCATCACCAATCTGGAGGCATGGACGAAGGTGCTGACGGACTGGCAGGCCAATGGCTGGAAAGAGGGTGGGGTCGCCAAGATGATCGACCGCTACCAAAAGGAGACGGGCACCGCGCCCACCGGCAGCGAGACCCCGCTGACCGCCGCACTCATCTACGACCACCCCGACCTGAGCGACACCCAGCGTGATCGCTGGCTCCTCCGACTCCGCCATGCGTCGACCTCCGCCGACCAGCGCGCCGTGCTGGTCCGCTTTACCCAGGAACATCCCGATGTCCGACCGTAGCATCGTCCCCTTTGACCGTGACCGCCGCGCCGCTCGCCCACACGATTCCGCTGCGTCCCTGGCGCGGAGTGTCCCTGCGGATGTGCAGACTGAGCGTGCGGTGCTGGGTGCCGTCCTCCTGGATCGTGACGCCATCCTTGCCATCAGTGACACGCTCCAGGCCGACGATTTCTATCTGGAGAAGCATGCGCTCATTTACACTGCCATGCTCGCCTGTCTTGCCCAGCGCGTGCCGCCTGACCTCGCCACCGTCGCCGCCGAGCTGCGCCGCTGCGAGCAGCTCGATCTGGTGGGCGGCATCACCCTGCTGGGCGAGCTGCTGGCCGAGGTGCCTACCGCCGTCCATGTCACCTACTACGCGGAAACCGTCGTCCGTGCGGCCACCTTGCGCCGCCTGATTGAGGCCGGGGGCACCATTGTCGCGCTGGGCTACGACGAGCAGCCCGCGCTCGACGTGACCCTCGACCGCGCCGAGCAGACTCTGTTTGCCGTCAGCCAGCGCCAGCGCGGGGCCGATTTCGTGCCCGCCAGCACCGCCGTCCAGCGGTATTTCGAGGCATCCCAGTCCGACGAGGAGGAGCGCGTCACCCCGACTGGCCTCAGCGACCTGGATCGGCGGCTCAACGGAGGCATGCGGCCCGGCCAGCTCGTGCTGCTGGCGGCGCGGCCCGGCATGGGCAAGACCGGCCTCGCCCTAAGCATGACCCACCATTTGGCGGTGCAGAAAGGGCGCAGCGTGGGTATCGTCTCCCTGGAGATGAACCAGGGGGAGCTGATCCAGCGGCTGCTCGCCATCCACGCGGGCGTCGATACGCGACAGGTCGAGGCGCATCTGCGGCGGGGCGACCCGCAGATCATGGAGGCCATGGGCGTCCTGGCGGCGGCACCGTTCGCCATTGAGGATAGCGCCATGCTGAGTGTCATGGACGTGCGCTCGAAGGCGCGGCGGCTCGCTACGGTGCGACCATTGGATCTGCTGATCGTGGACTACCTCCAGCTGCTCATTGGCGACACCACCGGGGCCAACCGGGTCGATGAGGTGAGCCGCATCTCGCGCCAGCTCAAGCTGCTGGCCCGTGAGCTGGGGTGTCCCATCTTGGCGCTCTCGCAACTCTCGCGGGCGGTGGAGCAGCGGGCCACGAAGGTGCCGCAGCTCTTCGACCTGCGCGACAGCGGCAGCCTGGAGCAGGACGCCGACACGGTGATCTTCATCTACCGCGAACCCACCGACGATGCCGGGGGGCCGCAGACGCGCTACGAGCTGGAGTTGCACCTCGCCAAGCAGCGCAGCGGGCCGCTGGGGCTCGTGTCGGTGGTGTTCGACGCGCCGACGACGCGCTTTGTCAGCCGGGAGCGCTACCGGGTGCCCGAGGGCTACGAGGGGGATGCGTGACGAAGCAACGCGGCGAGCGCTATCTGATCGA
>CAIWXH010000266.1 GCA_903916565.1 uncultured Oscillochloris sp.
ATTCTGGCGATTAGCGACACGCTCCAAGCCGATGATTTCTACCTGGAGAAGCACGCGCTCATCTACCAAGCGATGCTCGCCTGCCTCGCCCAGCGTGTGCCGCCCGACCTCACCACCGTTGCCGCCGCGCTGCGGCGGAGCGAACACCTCGATCTGGTCGGCGGCTTCACCCTGCTGGGCGAACTGCTGGCCGAGGTGCCGACCGCCGTTCACGTCACCTACTACGCCACCAGCGTCACCCGTGCGGCCACGTTGCGCCGCCTGATTGAGGCCGGGGGCCAGATCACCGCCCTGGGTTACGACGAGCAGCCGGAACTGGACACGACCCTCGACTTGGCCGAGCAAACCTTGTTCGCCGTCAGCCAGCGGCAGCGTGGGGCCGACTTCGTGCCCGCCCGTGTTGCCGTCTCGCGCTATTTCGATGCGTCCCAGCGCGACGAGGAGGAGCGGGTCACCCCGACGGGCATCCGCGACCTCGACCACATGCTCAACGGTGGCTTTCGCCCCGGCCAACTCGTGCTGCTGGCGGCGCGGCCTGGCGTGGGCAAGACGGGCTTGGCGCTGAGTATCACGCACCATCTGGCAGTGCAGCAGCGGCGCAGCGTGGGCGTCGTCTCGTTGGAGATGCACGAGGGCGAGTTGGTGCAACGCCTGCTTGCCATCCACACGGGCGTGGACACGCGGAAGGTTGAGGCGCAGGTGCGGCGGGGCGACCCGTCGCTCATCGAGGCGCTGGGCGTGCTGGCTGATGCGCCCTTTGCTATCGAGGATAGCGCGATGCTCAGTGTGATGGACGTGCGCTCAAAAGCGCGGCGGCTGGCGACGGTGCGCCCGCTCGACCTGCTGATTGTGGACTATTTGCAACTGCTCATCGGCGACACCAGCGGCAGCAACCGGGTGGACGAGGTGAGCCGCATCAGCCGCCAACTCAAGCTGCTGGCGCGTGAGTTAGGGTGCCCCATCCTGGCGCTCTCGCAACTCTCGCGGGCGGTGGAGCAGCGGGCCAGCAAGGTGCCGCAGCTTTCTGATCTGCGCGACAGCGGCAGCCTGGAGCAGGACGCCGACACGGTGATCTTCATCTACCGCGAACCCACGGATGATGCCGGGGGGCCGCAGACGCGCTACGAGCTGGATCTGCACCTCGCCAAGCAGCGCAGCGGGCCGCTGGGCCTCGTGCCGGTGGTGTTCGACGCGCCGACGACGCGCTTTGTCAGCCGGGAGCGCTACCGGGTGCCCGAGGGCTACGAGGGGGATGCGTGACGAAGCAACGCGGCGAGCGCTATCTGATCGATCTGCACGGCTGGACGGTGCTGGGCGTGCGACGGGGGGAGGATAGGCGATGGCGGGCACGGTATCTCTGCACGGACGGGGGCGAGCGGCGGTGCGTCGTGGTCTGCCCGGTGCGCTACACCCCGGCCACGCTGGCGCTGCGGCCCGCCGAGGTGACGATCACGCGGGGTGCCGACGGGGTGCCGGTGGTGGTCATTGTGCGCCTGGTGCGAACGCGGAAGGGGCTGCCGCCGAACATTCGGTGGCACCTGTGGCGCAACGCGGTGCCGCCGCAGGGGGCGGGCGCGGGGCCAGGGGAGGCGGCGGGGGTGTAAACCGTTTCCTTGGCCGATGGGGGCGTTTTGGAGCGTGGCAAAACTATTGCAAAAC
>CAIWXH010000267.1 GCA_903916565.1 uncultured Oscillochloris sp.
ATGCGGCCTATAACCAGATAGCGAACGTAGCGCCTGATGCCTTCGGGCCAGGGCGTAGGGGCTGTGTAGTGCAGCCTGGCAGGATTGCCCTGCCGAACCGGAAGGTAGCGTCATAAAACGCTAGGCTTTTGGATACTATACCACACGCGGTCTACCTTGAACTGTGACCCGCGCCGCCGTCCGTCAAACCAGCAGGACGAACAGAACCAGGGTGATGGTGATGGCAATACCTATACCAACGGCAAGCGGCAGCAGCAGCGGTTTAGCCCAGCGCACCGAGCGGTGCGCGTAGGGCGTGAGGTCAACTTCAAGGAAGGCACTATAGGTTCGCAGCGCATGACGCAGCTCGCTGCGTGGTATGAAGCTACATTCCTCATTCTCAATCGCCTGAAGAAACTCCCAGCGCACGCCGCTGGCCTGCCCGGCGTCATGAAGCGTCAGCCCAAGCTGCTGGCGGGCCTCAGCAAAGCGTGGCCCAAGCCGAGTCGTTTGCGTGCGCGCCGGTGGCTGGAGTAGCGGCAAGGCTGCGAGCGGCGGCGGCTCGACCGGGGCCGCCAGCGCCAGGGCTACGTGGTTTGCACCATTCACGGGTGGTGGCGGCGCAACGTTGCGGCCCCGCTGCGCCGAGGCATGGGTACGGCGCAAGACCGCCTCGATACGGGCCACGAGTTGGGTCTGGTTGAACGGCTTGCCCACGTAATCGTCAGCGCCGCTGGTTAGCCCGCGCACCATATCGTCGTCACCGTCTTTGGCGGTGAGCATGATGATCGGAATATCCGAACTGCTGCGAAGCTGTCGGCAGAGATCCCAGCCGCTGATTTCCGGCATCATCACGTCGAGCAGAATCATGTCGGGCTGTGAGCGGGCCAGCGCGAGCAGGGCGTCGTGGGCGTGCGGATAGGCCGCAACTTCGTAGCCCGCCCCGCCGAGCTGATATTCCAACAGCCGACAAATCAGCGGCTCGTCGTCAATCACCATAATTCGTGTTGCCATCGTGCGCTCCCAGGCTTGGCTGATACAAACGTACCCGACTGAGCGGGTCGTCGGGAGGGCGTTGTCCTCCTGAGAAACCCACCCCTACAGCGTCACAGTGGCGAGCCACTAGTACACGTCGGCAGAACTGTGTGGCAGGTTTTTTACCACGAAGCGCACGAAGTTCACGAAGGCCGAACCGCGTGCTGCTGCGTTCCATGCCGTACGAGAATCACCATGCAACCCCACATGAACTTCGAGAAAGCTTAGCCCTCTAGCAGCGCTGCGCTTGCCCAATGACGGTGTTCGACCGCTTGCTCGGGGTGCGCGGCGATAGCGGCCAGACAGCCGCGTGCAGCTTCGGCGGCTGGTCCGGCACTACGGGCAAGCGCACCGAGGCTCAGGAGACAGTGGCGCCGCAGGACAAGCGGCGCGGGATCAGCGTCCGGCTCGGCGGGAGTCAGGGCCGCCGCCAAGCTCACCACCGCCGCTGGCTTGGCAGAACCAGCCAGCACCGTCGCGGCGGCCAGCCGCACCTGGGGCTGCTCATCGGCGGTCGCCACGACGGCCAGGATGAGCGGCGAGTCGGGAGCGGTGACGGCCAGATGCCGCAGCGCCTGGAGCCGCAGCGCAAGCGGCGCCTCGCGCTCGGCCAGCGGCGTGCCAAGCGCCGGATCGGCGGGACGGATCGCGGCGAGAATCGCATGCGCCTGAAGCCGCAGCGGCGGCGATGGCGCGGTCAGGTACTCGCGCAGCAGCGTCAGATGCTCGTCGCCACTGAGGCGCAGCAGCGCACCCACGGCGGCCAGATGCACCCCCGGTGCAACCAGCGGGTTTTGGCTGAACCGCACCAGCAGCGGGGCCGCATCGAGATCGCCCAACTCGGCGATGGCCTCGATGCTGGTGACCGCCTCGGCACCTGAGTCGTGTTGGGTTGAACGAATGAGGAGCGGGAGGGCTGCGACATCGCCAGCGCGGGCCAGCGCACGAGCCAGCGCCGTCGAGACAGCGGGCGCGGGCTGCTCACCCCGCAGGAATTGGCGCAGCGTGGCGCGCTCGTCGGCCTCAAGGGCGACGGGCAAGGCGGCGGCGGCGAAGCCCCGCAACTCGGTGGGCACCTCATGGTCAATGGCTAACGCAATGAGGGCAGCAGCAGCCTCGGGATCAGCGAGATGTCCAAGGGCGGCCATGGCCGCGCGGCGCAGATGCGGGTCTGCGTCGGCCCGCCGTGCGAGCTTGTACAGGGCTGGCAAGGCCGGGTCGTAACTGGCGACACCCAAGGCGTCCACGATCATCGCCTGCACGAATGGCTCGTCGGCGCCACGCTCGATGCGACGGTGCAGCAGCGTGAGCGCCTCGGGCGTCACCGTCAAGCCCTCGACCGCCAGCCAGCGCAGATTGAGGCTCGTGCGGTGATCATCAAGCATGGCGGTCAGCTCGGCAGCCGGGTTGCTCACCTGGGCGAGCGCGGCGAAGATCGCCCTGGCAACCTCGGTACGCGCTTCACTGTGGACGGCGCGGCGCAGGGCGGTGATGACGCCCAACCGCAGGTCGGGCGTCACCGCCAGGGCCGCGAGGCTCGCAGCGGCAGCGATGGCGAGACAACTGGCCTGACGGGCGGCCAGCTCGTCCACGCGACTCGGGGGATCGGCGAGCGTGCGCCCGTCGGCCAGCGTGTCGAGCAGCGCCAGATGGACAGGGGTGGGCAGACCCAGCCCAGGCCACGCGAAGGCGGGCGTTCGCTCCAGGTCAGGGGCGAGGCGCATCCACGCAGCGCGCAGCACCTCGGCCAAACCGGGCGCAAGGAGACTCGTCAGCATTGGCAGGGCGCTCGTGGCACCACTGGTGCCAAGGGCGTGAGCGATGCACCCGGCAAGGGTCGTGTCAATGGCGGCACGGCGCAAACCGACGATCAGCGCTACCACAGCCGGTTCACGCAGCTCGTCGCGCCGCCCGAAGTCGCCAAGCGCGGTGGCGGCAGCGCGTCGTAGCAGCGGCTCGTCTGAATGTGCGAGCAGCGCCGCCAGGGTTGGCAGCGCCTCGGCGACACCGCTGCGCCCCAGGTTCCTCGCGGCGGCGGCCCGCAGCGCCGCCGGGAGCGCAGCGGTGAGCAACAGGCGCTGCAGCAGATGGGCACCAACGTGGCCCTGGTCGGCGAGCAGGTCACAGGCGCAGAGCCGCACATCCAGGGACAGGTCACGGTCGAGTGTGGCCCGTGTCAACACGCCCACGACCGCCTGGCGTGGCACCGCAGCAAGCGCGGCGAGCAACTCACGGCGGGCCGCGCTGCTCACCTCGGGGCGGGCGAGAATGCGCGTTAGCGCGGCCACGGCTACATCGGGGTCACCGCTGGCGAGCGTGTGCAGCGCAACCCGACGCAGCGCAGGCGCAGCGACGCCAGCCGCGCGCTCAAGCACCTCGGGGCCGGCGCTGGACAGCGCCAGGGCGCGCAGTTCCTCGGGCAACTCTGGGTCGAAGACCAGCGCCTGGGCAGCCACCGCCCGCCGCTCACCCGCGCTCGACGCGCCCAACAGGGCCACCAGCGCCTCGTGCAGCGGCCCACTCACGAGCGCGGCCCTGGACAGTGGGCCTGCCAGGGCTGCAATGAAGGCCCGTGGGGCCATGGCTGCGGGCAAGGCATCGGCGGGCAACGCAAGCAGCGTTGGGGCCGTAGGTGGAGCGAGTACCACAAGGTCGGCGGCGACCCAGCGCAGCGCGTCCGGGGCCGTTAGGCTATCGCACACCTGAAGCCAAAGCCCCTGGGCGTCGGACAGTGCGGCGCCGACGAGCCGCAGCGCAGCGATGGCCCGCGCCTCGTCGGTTCGCCCCACGGCGATCAGCAGGGCAGGCAGCACTGGGGCCAGCGCAGGCAGAATGGCCCGCACCTCGGGCGCTACCGTCGGAGCGGCCAGACACTCGACGAGGCGCAGGCTGGACAGCGGTGCCCGCAACGGTGCCTCGCGGGCGCAGGCGGCCAAGGCCCACAGGCTTGCTGGCTCATCAATGGTGGCCCACAGCGCATCAAGCACAGGCGTCGGGTTGTCAAGCAGACCAGCGGCCAGGGGCGCAACAGCGATACGCTCAACCGGCGCGAGATTTGCCACGGTCGCAAGCTCCTCGCCGCCAGCCAGTGTCCGTGCCAGACGATAGTGGCGTAGCAGCGCCCGTCCGATCTTAATCCGCGACCAAAGGCCATCGTCCGAAGCCGCAAATTCACCCTCTGGCGCGGCGCGGCTTTCACCAACAGGCTGGGAACGTTCATCCTCAATCAGCGGGCGCACCAGCGCGTAGGCATGTTCGTAGAGCTGTGCCCGCGACGTAGGCATGCCGCCGAGGGGGTAGGTGAGGGCGAGCAGCACCAGATCCGCGAGGCGCTCACACAGACCCGCCAGCGGCTCGCGGCGCAGCGCAGCCAACATCGGTGCGGGGTCTTGGCCTGGCAGCAGGTGGCGCAGCCACGCCGCAAGCTGCCCATCATCTGGTGGGGCCAGCGTCACATGGGTGAGACCGGGCCATTGTTCGCCCGCCGGGAGCGCGACAATGACGCGCAGGGCCGACCAATGGGGCACACTCTCGACAATAAAGTGCTGCCAGAGCGCACGTCGGGCGGGCGGCAGCAGCTCCCAATCATCAAGCAGCAGAAGGCACGGGCGCTGGCCGTCGGCAAGCTCGGGGGGCAAACCCGCCTTGTGGGCGGCGCTTGCCACCACCGCCCGTGGGGGCAGATTGGGCAGGTCGGCCTCTGCCAGCGCTAGGTACAGTGGCGGAGTGTTGCCGCCCGCCTCGGCCCAGTGGGCCGCAGTCTGGAGCAGCGCCAGACTGCGGCCACTCGCAGGCGCGGCGCAGAGGGCGATGGAGGTGCGGAGCGCCAGAATAGCGGCGAGATCGGGCAACGGCGCGGCGTCCAGCGGAAGCGTCAGCAGCCCAGGCAGCAGGCGAATGGCCGGATCGCTGGCGATCTGGGCCGCAAGATCGGCGCGGTAGCGGCGGAGCGCTCGCCCGCCCGCCATAAAGGGAAGGGTCTTCATCGTTAGCATCAATAGCCCCTAGAGTTGCTTTGGGCGCATGCTCGCAATCATGGATGCTAACGACTGCAACGCACCCCAACCGCCGCAAGAGATTACAGTCTCGTGACAGGAACGTGCCCGCCCGGTGGCTGAAGCCACGAGCTACGGGGGACGAAGCCCGCTGAAGCGGGCTGATGAGGCAGGCTTCGCACGATCCAGCCGGAGACTTCAGTTCCCGGCGGGCAACATTGCAACCGCCGTTGGGCCAAACGTTCGTCCTTTCGGAAGGACGAAGGACTATGGTAGTATTCAGCAGGGTTAGCGCCGCAGCGGTGCTTCCGTCAGCATAGCGTAGGCAGAAGAGAATGAACCAGTTCGACTACATCATCGTCGGAGGTGGCGCCGCCGGGCTAAGCCTAGCCTATCATCTGGGCCTCGCCGGCCTGGGCGACCGCCGGGTGCTGCTGCTTGACCAGGAGCCAAAGCGGCGCAATGACCGCACGTGGTGCTTCTGGGAGATTGGCGCGGGTGCCTTTGAGCCGGTGGTCGCCCGTAGCTGGGATCGGCTCTGGTTCTACGGCGAAGATGCCCCCGCGCAGATCGAGATCGCGCCCTATCGCTACAAGCTCATCCATGGCAGCGATTTCTACCGCTACATGGACGACTGGCTCGCCACGCAGCCGAATATCACCCGTCGCTACGGGCGGGTCGAGCGGATCGACGACCACGCCGATGGGGTCAGTGTGACGGTAGACAGCCAAGCCTACACGGGCGACTGGGCCTTCAGCAGCATCTACGTGCCCGAGCCAGTGCCGCCGGGGTACACCTATTGGCTCCAACATTTCAAGGGCTGGGAGATCACCACGCCTACGCCGACCTTTGACCCCACCGCCGCGACCTTTATGGACTTCCGCGTCGAGCAGGGCAACGAGGTGCGCTTTGTCTATGTGCTGCCCTACAGCGAGCGCACCGCGCTGGTTGAGTACACCATCTTTTCGCCCGCCCTGGCCGACCAGGCGTTCTATGATGCGGGCCTCAAGCACTACATTAGCGGCCAGTTGGGGATCGCCAGCTACGAGATCGAGCACGTCGAGTACGGGGTGATCCCGATGACCGATCTGCCCTTCGCACGGCGTCCCAGCCCGCATGTGATCACCACCGGCACGGCGGGCGGGATGACCAAAGCCTCGACTGGCTACACCTTCCAGCGCATCCAGCGCCAGTCACGCCAGATCGTCGCCAGCCTACGCAGCACGGGCCAGCCGTTCTACCCCGAGCCAAGCTTCAGCCGCCACGCTTTGCTCGACAGCGTCCTGCTGAACGTTCTCGACTCGTGCCGCGAGAGTGGCAAGACCTTCTTTAGCCAGCTCTTTAGCCGCAACAGCCACCCACAGGTGCTGCGCTTCCTCGACGAGGACAGCAGCCTGCAAGAAGATCTGGCGATGATGACGACGGTCAACATCCCAATCTTCCTCTCCTCGGCGCTCGATCTGGTGGGCCGCCGCGCCTGGAAGGCCGTGACCACCGGGGCGCACGATGTGCGCGAGGCAACTTGAGGGGTGCCGTATCGCCCGCACCTCTTCTGTAGATCACCGGGAGGGCTTTGGCCCTCCCGGTGATCTACCCACTACCCCCACGTCGCCAGCACGGCGCGGAAGCGCCCGCTGCGCGGGTAGGGCCGCTCAGGCTCCGGGCACCCCGCATTAAGCCAATGCTCCATCCGCGCTAAGGCGGCGTGGTGCAGTTCCTCGGGGCGCGCCCAGTCTGCGCTGTAGATGCGCTGGCGGTAGCCCTCCACCACGTCGCGGGCCGAACGAGCGGGGCGCGCGTACTCAGTCATGTCCAGCGCCTCAACGGTCGCCCCCAGATCCTCCAGTGCCACACGCACCAACGGATCGCGAGCATTCACCCCCGGCTGGCCCTCGTGCCCCGTCAGCCCCAACTCCTTCAGCGTGGCCTTCCAGACGCGCTGCGCCTGCACCGGCGGCGGTAGACTAGCGAGTGCCACTTCTTCGCGCTCGTCGTCGCCAATATCACCGGCGAGCAGCAGATGGCCCCCTTGAGGCCGCAGCACGCGCCGCGCTTCACGCAGCGTTGCCCGCCAATCGGCAACCAAGTGCAGCACGTGAACGGCCAGAATCACATCAAAGCTGCCGTCGCTGAAGGGAAGTTGCAGCACATCGCCGCGTGCGAGCAGCGGTCGGCGCGGCCAGCCGCTGGCTTTCCCCAGCAGCACATCCAGCATCGCCTGCGAAAGATCGACCCCGGCGTAGCTAAAGCCAGCGGCGAGAAACGGCAGCGCAATCCGCCCGGTGCCAATCCCAAGTTCAAGGAAGCGTGTCTGCACCGTGGCCCCCGTCTGAGCCACAATCGCATCGCGAATGCGCTCGGCGCTACCCGGCGCGTACCCCCGTGTCGCATCGTAGAACGCCGCAGCCCGCTCGAAGCTAACGCTCTGCATGGTGGCCCTCATTCTTCAACTAGCCCATTGCGGGCGATCACGTCACGATACCAGTAGGCCGAGCGCTTCCAGCGGCGTTGCTGGGTGACGAAGTCGGTATGAATCAGCCCAAAGCGCTTGCCAAAGCCTTTCGCCCACTCGAAGTTGTCGAGCAGCGTCCAGACATAGTAGCCGCGCAAGTCGATCCCTTCCGCGATAGCTTGGTGGGCGACGGCGAGATGCTGCCGCAGGTAGGCGATCCGATTCTGGTCATCAATCGCGCCGTCGGGGCCGATCACATCGTTGAAGGCCGCCCCGTTCTCCGTGATGTAGAGCGGCAGCGACGTGTACTCGCGGGCCTTGCGGAGCGCCTCGATGATACAGTTGGGGTAGATTTCCCAGCCCATCGCCGTCGTCGGGCCACGGGCGGGCAGTTGGCGTGCGCCACTCAGCAAGTCGAACGGGTTGGCCTGATTGACCAGGCGCGTGTACGTGTTGAGGCCCAGAAAGTCCAGCGGGGCACCGATAAGCGCCAGATCGCCAGGGCGCACGGCGGGGCGCATCCCGCGCCACCTGAAGTGGCGCAGCAGATCTTCAGGGTAGCCCCCGGCGAAAAGAGGCGCCAGGAAGAGCCGGTTCATGCCGCCGTCGGCAATCCGGTTGGCCGCCTGGTCGCGCTGGCTGCGCGATGCGGCGTGGTGGGGCCAAACAAAGAGCACAATGCCGATCTGCGGGGCGGGTGCGCCAGAAGTGGCCGGACGCGGCAGCACGGCGCGAAACGCCTCGACCGCCAGCCCGTGCGACAGCAGCAAGTGGTGGCCGACGGTGAGGATTTCCCACGGGTTGCGGTGACCGGGCGCATTCTCGCCGGTGCCGTGGCCGTAGAAAGCCTGCACAAACGGCTCATTGTGGGTCGCCCAGAAGCGCACCTCGCCGCCGAACTGCCGGAACATACAGGCCGCATACTCAGCGAAGCGCAGCGCCGTGTCGCGGTTCAGCCAGCCCCCGCGATCCTGAAGCGCCTGCGGCAGATCCCAGTGATAGAGCGTCACCGCTGGGGCGATCCCGCGCTCATTCAGCGCCTCGATCAGGCGGCGGTAGAAATCGAGGCCGCGCTGATTGAGTCGTGCGTCGCCCTCGGGAAAGATGCGCGGCCACGCGAGGCTGAAGCGGTAGCTGCCCAGGCCGAGCGCCGCCATAGAGGCGACATCTTCGGCCCAGCGATGATAGTGGTCGCAGGCCACATCGCCGGTGGCGCCGCCCGCGATCTTCCCCGGCGTATGGGCAAAGCGATCCCAGATGCTCTCGCCCTTGCCGTCGGCGTCCCAGGCACCTTCGATCTGGTAGGCGGCGGTGGCTGCGCCCCAGACAAACCCTGCGGGAAAGATTAGTTTGTCGCTCATACCCCTCGCTGCTCGTGCGGCTGCCCCGCGCATTATACGCCCGTCAGACTAGGATACGTCGGCGGAACTACGCGGCAGGTTTTTACCACGAAGCGCACGAAGCTCACGCAGGCCGAACCGTGTGCTGCTGCCCAGCCCTCACCCCCCGGCCCCCTCTCCCAACACGGGAGAGGGGGAGCCGAACCCATCCTGCTGCGAAATCTCCTTGCATGCACCCTAGTTCGCGGCGCTGGTCGGCACCGGCGTGGGCGCGGGGCCAGTCCGTAGCAGCGCGCTGAGGCGGCGCACATCGCGCCAGTTCGTCTCCGTCTCGACGGCCGCGAGCGGCGTGTAGAGCGTGTCGAGGGCGAAGACCTGCACGGCGATGCGCTGGCCCGCCACCGTAATTACACGGCTCTCGTCCACCGGCACACCGAGCGGTCGGCCCGCGTGAGCCTCGGTGAGCATATAGTTATGAAAGGCCCAGGTAGGATGAAACTCAATCTGGGCGGTCAGAAACGTCTCGGCGACCAGCGCCTGATCGAGCGGCCCATCGTACGCACGCAGCGTAAGCTCACCGGCGCTTTGTCCCGACCATGCGGCAACTTGGCGCCGGATCGCGCCGATGTACGCCGTGGGCACGTTCCCGTCAGCGGTGGGCGCGTAAATCGGGATCGCCTTCTCGATCGTGTCTTGGCCCCGATTGACGTAGCCCAGCATCAGTTCGCACCAGTCGCGCACGCCATCGTGCCAGGTACCGTAGCGCGTGAAGCCCTCACCGCTGCCGGTGCTGCGCTCGGGCTTGATGGCGCGGCGCAACATGCCCCAGTTGCGGAGACCTGCGCGGGCGCAACTGCCCGTGGTGCAGTACTGACTCTCGTGCTGAAAAAACGCCAGGGCGACGGCGGGGTCAATGCCGTAACCCTTGATGATGGTGTACAGCTCATCGCCATCAGGTGCCGCAGGCGAGCCGGTCGCGGCCAAGATGCGGCTGAAGTTCGCCTGCGAAATACGCGGCGCGGCCCGAAAGCTCAGACCGGCGCTCTGCGCGTCGGCCTGCGAAGGGCCGGATGCGAGCGCGACGAGGCCACCGGCTAGCGCGATAAGCAACCCCAGCAGCCCGAGGCGGCGCCCTTCGCGGCGCAGCAGGGGCGGTAAGCGCAAGAGCAAGAGGCACACGGCAGCCCAGGCGACGACAACGCCGCCACGATACGCCTGCTGAAGCGTGATGAGTTCAAGGAGAACGAGGGGCGGCAGGCTGACGGTAGCGATCAGCAGCGCAGTGAGCGCCGCTGGCTCGCCGCGTTCGCGCCACCAGCCACCGGGGGCAGGCGGATAGGGCATACATCACCTCGGGGGCAAAGGCAGGCACCTTCGCCCCGAAAGTATACACGCTTGGATGCGACCAAATGTCGTACCGAGCGCTGGCGTAGCGCGGCGATCTGATGGAAAGACCTGTCAGGTGCAAGCACCTGACAGGTCTGGGAACCCCATGCGGGCTGAAAGAACTCTTCCAGCCCGTGCCGCCACCTACTTCACCGTAAAGCGCAGTGCGTAGCTCACATCGTTCGCCACACGGTCGCCCTGCGAGCTACGGACCGCCATCACATAGGTGCCCTTGGGCGCGTTCGCCGGGGCGGTGTACACCCACGTGACCTGCCCAGCCTTGTTGGCCGATAGCTCATGCTCAAAGCTCTGGATGCTGCCGTCGGGCAGATTCAGCCAATAGCCAACCATCTCGTCCTCGATGTAGCCAGAGGCCGTGAAGGTGAAGGTCGTCCCCGCTGCGCCCGTCGTAGGCGTGACGCTGGCAACCGCTGGCGGTGCATCCGAGCGCAGAATGGTAAAGGGGAGCCGGTAGGTCACACCGCTATCTACCCCTTTGACCACCAGCACCCACGGGCCACCCGCCGTATCAACGGGTGCCGTCCACGTCCAAGTGGACGCCCCTTGCCCATCGGCACGCGCACCACCGGGGCCAGCGATCTGCGTGCCATCGGGTCGATCCAGCCACGTATCGAGCCACTCGATCACGTTGAAGCCATTCGCCGTGAAGGTAAACGTCGTGCCCGGCCCGCCGCTCAGCGGGCTGACACTCACGCCAACTACAGGCACCACCCCGATCTTAAAGGGCACGGTGAGCATTCGGTCGCTGGTAATGCCCTTGAAGCTCATCGTCCAGTTGCCGTGCTGGGCTTGGGCGGGCGCCTCCCAGATGAGGACGGCATGACCATCGCCATCAACCCCCAGCGGGATGCGCGTCGTGCGCTCGACCGTACCATCCGGCTGCGTCGGCCAGTAGCCCACACTCTCTACCTGACTGAAGCCATTGATGGTGAAGGTGAAGCTTGCGCCTGCGCTGGCGCTGGTGGGACTCACGCTGCCGCTGGCGGTCTGGGGGGTTATGCTCGGCGCCGCATTGTTCCCGGTGATGGTCAGCCTAAGCACAACCTCGACTGCGCTGCGCGTGCCGTGCGTTACGGCCTGCCAAGTGCCGGCCTGTGCGCCTGACGGGCTATCCCAGCGCCACGTCACGGCACCCTGTCCATCGGCAAGCATGTACGGGGTGGCGTTAAAGCTGCGCCCGTCGGGCGCGACGAGCCAGGAACCAACCTGCTCGCCGGGGGTGAAGCCATCAACGGTGACGGTAAAGCGCGTGCCGGGGGCACCATTCGGGGGGGTGAGCGTGCGAATCGGGGCACGCGCTGGCATCTCGATGCGGAAGCTCACGCGCTGCTCGTCGTGCGTCGCGCCATCGCGGACGACCAACTGCCACGTTCCGCCGACCGTATCACGCGGGGCGAGCCAGCTCCAGATCAACTCGCCACTCGCGTCGGGGACAAGGTTCGGGTCTTTGCCAGGGACGAGATCGCGGCTCGCTCCGGCGGGGTCAACCAGCCACGCGGACACCAGGATTCCCGGCGTCAGGCCGGTATCATGAAAGGTGAAGCTGGTGTCGGGCGGTGCGCTTGCCGGGGTCACCGTGAGCGTGCTGGCGACTGCGCTAGAGCCGGTGACGCTGAAGGGGATGGTGAGGAGACTGTCGCTGGAGATGCCACGGGCGCTCATCGCCCAAGCCCCATTGATGGCCCCAGCGGCCACGTCCCAGCTCCAGACGACCGCGCCGCTCGGGTCAGCGTTCACCGAAGGGTAGCGCGGATAGGCGCGTCCGTTGGGGGCGCTGGCCCAAAAGTCAACCCGCTCATTCGGCGTGAAGCCCGTGGCGCTGAAGTGGACGCGCACACCCGGCGAGGCGGTCTGCGGCCACGCGCTGCCGCTGGCGGCGGCGGCGACCGAGGCGGCAACCCCTACGCTCAGGCCAACGACCGTGAGCAGCAGCAACATGCGTAATGTGAAGGATCGATACATACAGGTCTCTCTCCCTTTTTTGTGGCGACGGGAGTCGCCTAGGTGTCGCTCCACATCTTACACCACCCGCGCCATGTGCAAGAGTAGAGGCGCAGCATGCTGCGCCCCTACATTCCGCTCCGATGCTGCGCCGCGCCGCGCCGCCCCTACCGCACGCCCTCCAGCCGATCCTCAAGGTCGGCGTACAGCTCACGCAGCCTATCGAGCGTCGCCTCGTCGGTCTGCCACATGCCCCGGCTGCTGGCTTCCAGCAGACGCCCGACGGCGTTGCGGGTCGCCTCGGGGTTCGCCGCCTCAAGGCGCTGGCGCATCGTGTCGTCCAGCACGAAGGTCTCGGCGGCCTGATCGTAGACCCAGTTGTCCACCGCGCTCGTCGTCGCGCTCCAGCCCAGCATATAGGTGAAGCGGTGCGCGATCTCGGCGGCACCGTTGTGGCCGTGCTTCAGCATGCCCTCGTACCACGTTGGGTTGAGCAGCTTGGTGCGATACTCGACCCGCAGCACTTGATCCAGGCTCTGCACTTTCGTCTCGGCGGTGTAGCTCTCGACGTAGCTCAGGGCCACACTTTTGCCGGTGGCGCGTTCGGCGGCGGCCTTCAGCGCACCCGAGTAGCCATAGTAGTGCTGCATGTCGGTCAGGCCGTACTCGACGCTGTCAATCTCTTGGGCTACGCGGCCCACGGTCTTCAGCAGCGAGCGCAGCACTTCGGGCTGCGCCTGCCCGCCCTTTTCGCCGCCAAAGGCGTAGGCGTTGCGCTTGATGAACAGATCCTCCAGGTCTTTGCGGTCTTCCCAGGCGCCGCCGTCAATCGCGTCGTCCACATCGGTGCCGTAGGTGCCCTCGGCCTGCGTGAAGACGCGGGCCGTCGCGGCTTCCCAGCTTTTGCCTTCGGCGAGCAGCGCGTTGACGTGTTTGCGGATGAAGTTCTGCCCCTCCGGCTCCTCAGCGCGGGCCGTCTCGCGCACCAGCCGGTCGAGCAGGTCAATCGTCCCGGCGAAGGTGTCGCGGAAGATGCCCGAGGCCGTCATCAGCACGTCAATGCGCGGGCGGCCCAACTCCGCCAGCGGCATCAGCTCGTAGCGCCCGACTTTGCCCTGGCCGTCTTTGACGGGACGGGCACCGATGAGGCCCAAGATCGTGCCAATCGACTCGCCCTTGGTTTTGATGGCGTCAAGCCCCCAAAGCACTTGGGCAATCGTCTCGGGGTACACACCGTCATGTTCCGCCAAATGCGCGGCAACCAGCGACTCGGCGATGCGCGCACCGCGCTGGTACGCACTGTCCGACGGCACGCGGAAAGGGTCGAGGCTGTGGATGTTGCGCCCAGTCGGCAGCACGCCCAGCCCGTCGCGGATGAGGTCGCCACCCGGCGCGGCGGGAATGTACTTGCCGTCGAGGCCGTGCAGCAGGAAGTCAAGCTCCTGGGTGTTGTCGCGCAGCGCCGCCAACATGCCGCGCCCCATCTCCACCAGCGGAGCAAGCGCCATCGCCCACGGCACCACTTCCGAGAGGCCGAAGGTCGCCCGCCACGCCGCATCGGGCGCTTCGCCCAGCAGCACCGCGCGGCGCACAAACTCGGCGCAGCCAGCTTCCACTTGGTCGCGCACCGTCAGCGCCTGCTCGTCGCCGTGACGCGCCGTGCGTAACAAGGTGCCGTAGTCGGCGAACGAGCGGGCCTGATTGGCGCTCGTCGGCGCGTGCTTCACCGCACTCAGCGCCAAATCGCCCAAGCCCAAGTTGCCGTCACGGGGAATCTTCAGCGCCTCGGCCACCAGCGTAAGCTGCTGCTCAACCGGCGGGGCGCTGCCCAGAATGTGCAGCGAGCCGGTGATCAGCGTGCCCTCAAGCTCGCGCAAGTAGGCGTAGGCGCGTGAGGCGAAGGCGGCGAAGGGTTCGTCGGGGCGACGAGCCAGTTCAAGCTCCAGGTTGAGCAGTTCGATCTTATTGGTGATTGCGACCTCTTGGTCGCTTGCGGCCCCGCTTTCGTCACGACTAGCGGCCCGCGCCTCGCCAGCGCGATACTCATCCAGCAGATCCTTGAGCGCCTGAAGCTCTTTGTAGAGACCAGCGCGCCCATACGGCGGAATGGCGTGGCCGACAATCGTGGCGTAGCCGCGCCGCTTGGCGATATTCGCTTCGGCAGGATTGTTGATCGGGTAGACGTAGAAATGGGGCAGCTTGCCCAGCAGCACATCAGACCAACAGGTGTCGGTCATGCCAAGCTGGACACCGGGCATCCACTCGGCGGTGCCGTGCATGCCGACATGCACAATCGCGTCGGCGCCAAGCTGCTCGCTCAGATACTTATAAAAGAGGATGTACTGGTGGTGCGGCGTATTCTCGCGGTCGAAGAGCAGGCGCATTGGGTCACCGGGCATACCAATCATCGGCTGCACGCCAAGGTAAATGTTGCCGATGTGCATCCCGCCCAGGCGCACGCGGTCACGACCGGCGGGCGCAAGATCGCCAGGGAACGCGCCCCAACGAGCGTTGATGCGCTCCTGATCCTGCGGGCGCACC
>CAIWXH010000268.1 GCA_903916565.1 uncultured Oscillochloris sp.
ATGCGGCCTATAACCAGATAGCGAACGTAGCGCCTGATGCCTTCGGGCCAGGGCGTAGGGGCTGTGTAGTGCAGCCCGGCAGGATTGCCCTGCTGAACCGGAAGCAAGCGTCATAAAACGCTAGGCTTTTGGATACTATAGATCCGCACCTGACCAACGACAATCAGATAAAGTACGTCGCCGTCGCTCCCCTGATGAAAGATCGTCTCGCCACGAGCAAAGGCGCGGGTGCTAAGACTAGCGCCAATCAAGCGCAACTGAGCGTCAGTGAGGCGTGCGAAGATCGGGACATTGCGTAGTAGTTCTAGGTTCTCCATGGCGACCTCCTTGATCCGGTCGAGCCGCTCGCGTTGGCAGCCCTGGGCGTCCGTCTCGCCTTCGCTGGGGTGGTGGTGCGCCTGCTCACGCGCCCTTTGCTGATAATTGGATTATAGCGGGTGAGGTTCGGCGCAACTATGATCGTGATCACGTTACGTGGCGCGGCCTGCATTGCTGGGGGCTGAGTCGCCTGCCGGGGGGCTGAAGCCCCCGGCTCTTATCTACAAAGCCTGCCTTCGCAGGCTTCACGAGGCCGCGCAGGCGGCCTTCGTCCCCGTAGCCCGTGGCTTCAGCCACCGGGCGAGGGGCTGGCGCGGGAAGCGCCTTTTTTGACGCGCCGTAGCGCCCCGAGTACACTGGGGCGCTACGTAGCGCTAGCTGCTGAGGCAAGGTTCGCGGAGTACCGTCTCGGCACACACAGCGCGTTCTGCTGCGCTCGGACTGAAACCTGAAACCCGCTACCTGAACCTGTAAGGAGATCTCGATGAACGATCAGATGGAGCCGTCGGTGCTGATGGTGGCGCCCGACCATGCGTACCGGCTGCGCCTGAGTCTAGGGCTGGTTGGGGCCATCTGGCTGTTGGGGCTAGTGGGGCACTTCACGCCCCTGACCGAGTGGCCCGCGCTCTTTCTGTACGTGATCGGCTCCATCTTCCTGAGCGTGCGCTACGCCATCCGCGCCAACGCATGGCGGAAGCTGGGCATCACGCGGCGCAACCTGAACCATGCCGTCTTGTGGGGCGGGCTCATCGGTATCGCTCTGATGCTGATGGACTGGATCAACACTTACATGTACTACCGGGCGGGGAACCCGCCCATGGCCGAAATGCAGACCATCCTGGTCGGAATGGGCTTTATCTACCTCTTCCCGGTGCTGGTGCTGGCCGAAGAGTTCCTCTGGCGCGGGCTGCTGCTCTCGGCGCTGCGCGACCGGGGGATGAATATTCACCTGATCGTGGCGATTACGACTCTGGCCTACGCCGTCAATCACTACGCCGTGGCGCCGGTGGGCCTCACCGAACGCGGCCTGATGGCGCTTATGGCGCTGCCCATTGGCATTTTGGGTGGCTACATGACCCTGCGCCTCCGCAACCTGTGGGTCGCGGTGATCATCCACATGTGTACGTTCCTGGCGATGGTGGTCGATATCTTCGTGCTGCCGGGGCTGGCTAAACTATAGGCAAGGGTTCAGGTGTCGGGTCTCAGGTTTCAGCCCGAACGCAGCTACGGGCGGCGCACAAAGAGCTTGCTGATCAGGTAGTCGAGGGCCAGAAAGATCAGCAGGCCCGTAAGCAGCAACCCCCACCAGGGCATCGGCACCCAGATGACAATGTGCAACCGCGACCAGATCAGCCAGAGGGTGATCGCCAGCGCGGCGAGGGCGACCAGCGAGCGAATGGTGCGGGCCATGACTTACTCCTTTGGTAGAGCGCTGTCTGCTGCTTGATACGCACGCCGCACCGTTCGCGTTACGGCGTGTGGCGGGCGTGCTGCTGCGCTCAGGCTGAAACCTGACACCCAGCACCTGAAACCTGGGCCTACTCCGTTTCAAGCACATGGCTGATCAGGGCGTCCTTCTCGGCCCAAATCTGCTGCACCCAGGCTTGGAAGTCAGCGCGAAAGACCGGGTCGTTGGCGTAATCGCCGCCGATCCACGCGGGCGGAAGGGGCCGCTGCTTGACGTGGATGACGACGCGCCCGAGTTGTCCAGAGAGCAACCCCCACAGATCGACGGGGCCATCAGGGTAGATGATGGTCACATCAAGGATCGCATCGAACATATCGCCCATCGCGGCGACCGCACTAGCCATCCCGCCCGCCTTTGGGCGCAGTAGGTGCACGTACGGCGAGTTCTGGGCCTGCCGCTTGGCGGCGGTGTGGCGCGTGCCCTCAAGGAAGTTCAGGATGGCGGTGGGGCTGGCGCGGAATTTCGCACACGCTTTGCGGGTCGTCACGACATCAACGCCGCGCTTCTCGGGGTGCTGCGCTAGATACTCAGCCGTGTAGCGCTGCATAAAGGGGAAATCGAGTGCCCACCAGGCCAGACCCAACAGCGGCACCCGGATCAACTCTTGCTTGAGAAAGAAGCGCATGAAGGGAATCCGCTGGTAAAAGATGCGCTGGAGAATGGGGATGTCCACCCAAGAGGTGTGGTTGCAGCAGATCAGGTACCAGGCATCGCGGCGTAAATCCTCAAGGCCAGTAACCTGCCATGGAGCGTGCTGCACCACGCGCATAATCGCGCTATTGACCGCGATCCAGTTCTCGGCGATCACGGTGAGCAGCGCCGACATCCGACGGCGGGCGGCGGGAAGCGGGATGAGGAGTTTGCACAGGGCGACCGCGAGGAGCGGCAGGGTCCAGAAGATCGTATTCAGCGCCAAGGCGACCATACCAAGCGTGCCGGAAATGGGTGCCGGGAGGAACCGTACCATGGGGCCACCTTCTTTTGCTTCAGCTTCGATGATGAAGATACGCGCAAAGAGTAGCGCCAATGCCGCGTCGCTGCAAGCGCGCCCGCTCGCCCGGTGGCTGAAGCCACGGGCTCTTCTTCGCAGGCCGTGGCAGGCCGCGTAGGCGGCCTTCGCACCGCGTAGCCCGTGGCTTCAGCCACCGGGCGTGGGGCCGCAGCGCGACTTTGCATCAACCCTAGGATCGCTGCTGTTTTGTACTATTCAGGAGGCTGGCGATGTGCTATGCTGAAGGCACGCCGGGTTCTGGTCTGTTCCTCACCGCCCATCCGCCTGATCCTCTCGGGATTCACCTCTCGTCGCACCCATCTCGATTGCTTCAGGGTCTCGCCACACAACGCTCCAGGCGGCTGAGGATTGAATATACCGCATCGTTGCGTTCAGATCTTGAAAAGTGAGGTTCCGCATGCCTGGAGAACAAACCGCCGCCGTTGGTAGTGCCACGCCCAGCCAGGCGTATCTTCTCGTCACACGCTTGCCCGATGGACGCTACTGCGTCGCCTTCACTGATGGCAGTGTGAGTCGAAAAAGCTATACCCCTTCGGTGGAGCAGGTGGTTCGCCAGGCCCAACGGGCCGGCAGTCTGCCCATTCGTACCGATGATCAGGAGCTTCGCCAGCGTTGCGCGGAGTCGAAGTTGCCCCTGATCTGAGCGTAACCTCGCCCCGTCAGACATTGATCACGCCCCCCTGCGCTTACGCGGGTGGGGATTATGCACTTGGCCAAGGGCCGCCAGGTGAGGAGCCCAGTATGGCTGAGCAAGTGAAACGAACCGTCCGTAAGGGGCGCATCTACCGCTTTCGCGTCGCTGACGTTGAGTATAGCGCGTTCATCTGGGAGGCCGGCACGAGTTTCTGTGGTCGGGTCGAGGATCACCCGCAGGTACAGCAGTGTCGTGCGCGCACGGCGATTGCCGTCCGTGATCTGCTGCGTGCAGCGATGACGGCTGCGCCACCCAGTTGAGCGTCCCGCGATGACAACCGCTGACGCGCCCGTCGGACGCCCGATGTTTCCCCGTTGGGCGTCCGTATGTAGCTTACGTACCAGCGAAGTGGCACCCGTACAAACGACCCACGAGGAACACCCCCCGTGGGTCGTTTTTTTTGTCCCTCGTCGGTCGTCCCACTCAGAGCAGCGGGATCGCCGTGTAGCCTGCTGGCACGAAGAGGCTGCCCTCGGTGGTGCCCTGGGGTGCGACACGGGCCAACTGATGGGCCAGTTCGGCGCTGGACAGCTCGCCCGCCAGCGCCGAGCGGAAGGCCGCTGTCACCAGCGTGACCTCTTCGGCGGTCTCGTGGACAAACTCAAGCCGGTAATGGGCGATGCCCGCCGTGCGCCAAGCGTCGAGGTGACGGCTTGCCGCCTGCGCCTCAGCACCGAAGACCGTGTTGCGGCAGCCGACATCGGCCAGCACCGGGTGGGCGCGGCCTTGCTGATCACGCAGGGCCACCTGATGCTGCGCGCACGGGTGCCCACAGTCTTTGGCGCTCGTTCCCGTCGAGAGGAAGCGGCAGAAGACGCAATGCTCGGTGTGGAAGACTGGCAGGTGCTGGTAGGCCACCGCTTCGATCCGTTCCGACCCCAACGCGGAGGCCAAGGTGGCGATCTGCGCCCCATTCAGGTCGTACGTCGGCGTCAGCCGAGCCAGTCCCAGTTCAACAAAGGTCTGCGCGGTCAGCACATTGGCCGCGTTCAGGCTGAAATCGCCGAACAATGCGGGACGATCCGCTTCCTGGCGTAGCGCGTACAGCAGGCCGGTCGAGCGCACCAGCACCGCACATCCCAGCTTGCGTATGAAGTGAACGATGCGCTGCTCGTTGGGCTTGAGGATGCGCGGGCTGGCGACGCGAGCCGCGATGCCCGCCGCCTGCACGCGCTCGACCGCCGGGCGCAGACCGTATAGATCGAGGTAGTCGAGCGTGATGCTGGCCGGTCGCAACGCCAGCGCCGCCTCTAGCTGCGCGGGGCTACGCACCAGCAGGTGGAGGAAACCCTCACCCCCCCTGCCCCCCTCTTCCTGAGCGGGAGAGGGGGGAGAAGGCATCAGAACGCCATAGCTGGCCTCCCCCTCGCCCCGTGAGGGAGAGGGGGCCGGGGGGTGAGGGGTAAGCGCGGCCAGCGCTGTGGTAGGGCTTGCGCCGTGTATGGGCTGTGGTCGCCCCTGAAGCTCGGCCAGGGCGTCGGTCGCCTCGCGCCGCAGGGTGTTTAGCAGCGAGCTTGGGGCGAAGGGCGCACCCTGAATGTCGGCCACGAGCGTGTCGAGCGCGTAGGGCGTCGTGCCCAGACGCCCCAACTGCTCGCGCAGATACGCCTCGCTAACGGCGCGGCTCTGGGCGTGACCCAGGGGCGCGGGCGAGCGTACGGTGACGCATAGC
>CAIWXH010000269.1 GCA_903916565.1 uncultured Oscillochloris sp.
ATGCGCTCGGTCAGAACCGTTACCAGCGTGCCGATGCTGCCGATGACCACAATAGCCAGCGCGATAAGCGCTTCTGCGATGTGTTCTTCCACCCGTGCCGCCCCCCCTTAGAATCGCAATACCACTTGCCCCTCGGGGGGGGCGGCAAGTGGTATTGCGACATTGTATCAGATGGGCGAACGAAAAGCTAGGGGTGGCGGGGAAATCCGCGAATCAGCCGGTAGATGGCAAGGCCGACGATGAAGAGGACGCCACCACACAACGCCAGATATACGAACTCTAAAAGGGTCACGCTCACCTCCGACGCAGCACGGCGAGGCCCACAAAGACGACAAAGGCTACAGGCGCGATGATGCAGAAGATGAGCATGAGCTCAGGCACCCCTACTCCAAACATAGAAGCCTCCGATGCTATGGCGTAGACCAGGGGCCAGTGTAGCATTGCGGCTGCACCAGCGAGCAGCGCCTGTATGCACCTGTATGCAACGGCGTATGCAACGGCGGGTCAGGGGGTGTCGTGGCGGGTCGTGTAGGGCATGTGCAGTTTGGCGTTGGGACGCGGTAGAGCGTGGATTGTCGTTTCTAGTGCAGGACTAGGGTGATTCTGCTACAATAGCGCGCACCATGAAGATCGTCACCACCGCGCAGATGCGCGCCCTTGAACACGCCACCGTTGCGGCTGGCTCCACCTGGGCGGCGCTGATGGAGCATGCCGGTTGGGGTGTTGCCCAGGAGGCGCTGCGCCTGCTCGGTACCCCCAAGGGCCGCCGGGTGCTGGTGATGGTGGGGCCAGGCAACAATGGCGGCGATGGCCTCGTGGCTGCCCGACACTTGCACGATGCGGGCGCAGTCGTGACGCTCTACTTTTGGCGACGCCAAGGGGCCGAGGCCGACGCCAATTGGCAGCGCTGCCGCCGCCGCGCCCTTCGCGAGCAGCAGGCCGAGGCTGATCCGGGCCGGGTGACGCTTGATACGTTGGTGCGCGCCGCCGACTTGGTGCTTGATGCGCTGCTTGGCATGGGCCTCACCCGCCCGGTCGTCGGCGATCTGGCGGAGATCGTGGCGGCTGTGAATGCGGCGCGGGGCGCACGCGGCCCGGTGCTGGCGATTGATCTGCCCACCGGCGTCAGCTCGGAGAGCGGGGCCGTGCTGGGTGCGGCGATCTGGGCCGATCTGACGGTGGCGACCGGGCTACTCAAGCGCGGGCTGCTGCTCTACCCGGCCCGCGCGCGGGCCGGGCGGCTGGCCCTGGCTGAGATTGGGATTGCGAATAACGATCTGGAGGCGATGATGAGCGATACACTAACCGCTGCCCACGCACGACCCCTGCTGCCCGCACGTCCCGCTGACGCCCACAAGGGCAGCTTCGGTAAAGTGCTGGTGGTCGCTGGCTCGCTGCACTACCCCGGCGCCGCCTATCTGACCTGCGCGGGTGCCGCTCGTGTCGGTGCGGGCCTGGTCACGTTGGCGGGCGGGCGCACGGTGCTGGGCGTGGTCGGTCGTTTGCCCGAGGCGACTGTGCTGCCGGTGCCCGAGGGCGATTGGGGCGCGGTCGGCCCGAACGCCCTTGAGGAGCTTGCCAAGGTGGTGGCCGACTACGCCGCCTTGGTGCTTGGCCCTGGTTTGGGCAAGGGCGAGGCGACGAAGGAGTTTATTCAGCGCGTCTTTGGCCTGGATAAGCCCAAGTCCCGCGCCCGCGTCGGTTTCCTAATGGGCGGGAACGACGCCGAGAGCCACGCCGCCCCGAGTCTGATCGAGCTGCCGCCCACGGTGCTTGATGCCGACGGCCTGAATTTGCTGGCCGACATCGAGGATTGGCACGAGCATCTGCCCAAGGGCCGCTTTGTCTTTACGCCCCACCCAGGCGAGTTGCGGCGCTTGCTGAAGGTCGAGGAGCTGCCGAGCGATAGGGTGGCCGCCGCCGTTGATGCGGCGCAGGCGTGGGGCCAGGTGGTGGTGCTGAAGGGTGCCACGACCGTCATTGCCAGCCCCGACGGGCGCACGTTCGTTCACGATGGCGCGAACCCGGCCCTCGCCACCGCCGGCACTGGCGATGTGCTGGCTGGCATTATTGGCGGCCTGCTGGCCCAGGGGCTTGCACTTTTCGAGGCCGCCGCGCTTGGCGTGTATCTGCACGGTGCCGCCGGTGCCCGCGTGCGCGATGAGCTTGGCGACGCTGGCACGCTCGCCAGCGACTTGCTGCCTGAGTTGCCCCGCGCGATTAAGGCGCTTAAAGGGTAGTTCACAGCGGCGTCCATGCGCGGCAAGTTTTTTACCACGAAGCGCACGAAGCGCACGAAGGCCAGACCGCTGCCGATTGCGCTTCGTGTTTGACCAGAACCACCGCGCAACCCACCTATTGAACCCGCCCATTATGGAAGCCACCCCATGCGAATGGTAGACCTCATCGCGAAGAAGCGGGACGGCCACGCGCTGACCACCGATGAGCTGGATTGGCTGATCGAGCAGTACGCGGCAG
>CAIWXH010000270.1 GCA_903916565.1 uncultured Oscillochloris sp.
CCGCAGCCGCACCCTGGAGACCGGCGGCGCGGGCCATGCCATCACGGATCGCCACGATCAGATCTTTCGCCTCACGGCTTGTGGGGTCGAGGCGCAAGGCCATCTCTGCCGCATCGGCGGCCTGGTCAAGCCGCCCGGCGGCCTTGTAGTGCTGGGCCATCGTCAGATGCTCGGCGGACGCCTCGCGCACGCCCCCGGCATCTTCGTACAGGCGTGCGAGGCGCGTGCGCTGCTCGTCAGACTCGGGGGTGAGCTTGAGCAGCTCGCGCAGCGCCTCAATCGCTTGCGCGGGGCGTCGCTGGGTCAGATGCATGTCGGTGAGCATCCGATAGCTCTCGACGGCGGCCTTCGTGTTGTTCTGGCGGGCCTGCGCCTGGGCGATATAGCTCAGGAAGAAGGCGTTATTCTGGTCGGAGGCCCGCAGCCCCGCGAAGACCTGAAGCGCCCGGTCGAGCTTGCCGGTTTGGAACAGAGCGACCGCGACATTCGTGCGCCCATCAGCGTCATTTGGGAACTCCTGCAGGGCGCGCACAGACGCCTTGAGCGACTCGTCCCACTGACCACTCCGCGCCGCCTCGCGGCTCTGCTCCATCGCCCGGTCGAAGATTGCGCGATTACCAGCCATAGGTAGTTCCACCGTCGTGAGGCGCACTGAGGGGCCAAACCCCTCGACGCCTTGCTAGAGGCCGAGGAGGGTTAAGATGAGCGCCTTCTGGACGTGCAGCCGATTTTCGGCCTGCTCGAAGATCACCGCCTGGGCACCATCAACGACTTCAGCAGTGACCTCCTCGTCCCGGTGGACGGGCAGGCAGTGCATAAAGACGGCGTCGGGGCTGGCGTGGGCTAGGAGGGCCGGGTTGACCTGATAGGGCGCAAAGACCGGACGGCGGCGCGCCGTCTCGTGTTCCTGGCCCATCGAAGTCCAGACATCAGTGTAGACAGCATCGGCGCCAGCGACACCTTCAACCGGCGACGCGGTGACCACGATGCTGGCGTCCGTCTCGGCGCCAATCGCCGCGGCCTGAGCCAGCACCTCGGGGTCAGGGCGATAATCGGGCGGGCAGGCCACCGTGACGCTGACGCCCAGGGTTGCCCCGAGCAGCAGCAGCGAATGGCAGACATTGTTGCCGTCGCCCACATAGGTTAGCTTTAGCCCCTGAAGGCGTCCGAAGCGCTCGCGCAGGGTGAGCATGTCGGCGAGCGCCTGGCAGGGGTGTTCGCGATCCGAGAGCGCATTAATCACCGGGACGCTCGCGTGGCGGGCCAAGGTTTCGACGGTGGTGTGTTTGAAGACACGGGCCGCAATCGCCTGCACCCAGCGGCTCAGGTTTTGGGCCACATCGGGCACGCTCTCGCGCCCGCCCATATCAATATCGTTGGCCGAGAGGTACGAGCCGTGGCCGCCAAGCTGGGTCATGCCCGCCTCGAAGGCCACCCGCGTGCGGAGCGAAGGCTTCTCAAAGACCAGGGCCAGCGTTTTGCCGCGTAAGGGCCACTGGGCGTGCAAACCCTGGCCGCCCATGCGCCACTCGGCCTTGAGCATCGCGGCCCGTTCGAGCAGTGCCTCGGCCTCGTTCCGGGTCAGGTCAGCCGCCGACAGAAAGTGCTTGTGCATCAAAAGATCCTCAGCTATTCACCACCAAGCGCGTATCAATGGTTCTATCGCAAGCCCATCCGGCTCGTGCAGCCGGGGGACTGAAGTCCCCGGCTCTTGTGGCTGCGAAGCCTGCCTTCGCAGGCTCCGCGAGGCCGCCTGCGCGGCCTTCGCGTAGCCCGTGGCTTCAGCCACCGGGCGGGCGTTTCGGACGGGAACGGCGCTGCATAACTTTCATAGGATTGCCATATCGTAGCAGCAGAACATTACGGGTTGTCGCGTCCAGCGCTTCGGGCCTTGGACAAGGCATGGGTGCGTTCGGTCTGATACCTGAAACCCGGCACCTGAAACCTGATCTTTGGTCAAAAGTTCCGCCCAGTCCGATCAACATCCCGCCGCCCTGATCGGCGAGGCGGCTCAGGCTTTTTCGGCTCGAAGCGCTGTCCAGGGGCGGTAGTCCGGCGATAGTCGCCGGCATCGATCATGATAATCTCGTCGCAGAGTTCACGGTCGCTCATGCGCGAAAAGATACGCGGGTCAATCTCCTCGGGCTTGCGGTTGCTAGTGATGACCGTTGGCAGCTTGTAATTATAGCGGTGGTTGAAGATCTGGAACAGCTTTTCGCGCGCCCAGGGCGTCGCATTCTCGGTGCCGAAATCGTCAAGGATGAGCACATCGGCGCCGCGCACCTGCTCGAAGCGCTCGTCATAGGCGATCTCGCTGGTGGGGCCAAAAGTGCTGCGGAGATGGTCAAGCAGATCGGGCACTACGGCGAAAAGCACCGTGCGGTAGCCAGTGTTGAGGACTTGATTGGCAATCGCGGCGACCAAGTGGGTCTTGCCCGTGCCGTAGCCGCCAAACAAGATCAGCCAGCCGACAGGTTGCTCGGCGAACTTGAGCGCACGTGCGTAGGCCCGCGCCACCCCGCTGACACTCGCGTCGAAGTTGTCGAAGGTCTTGCTGACAAAGGGGCCAAGGTTGCTGATGGCGAACAGGTGCTCACGGCGCTGCTGCATCCGCTGGGCGTGGCGACAATTACAGGCGATCAGGTGACCAAATTCAGGATGGCCGTAGGGCACATCCATCACCAGATACCCGACGCCCTTGCAGGACGGGCAGAAATCCTCGGCCTCGGCGGGGGCAGCCTGTGCGCTAGAGATCGCTCTCATCGCTGCCTCGGCGGAAGAGTCCGCCGAACTGTCCATTGGTGTACTTCTCGATGTCGATAGGTCGCTCGGCCCGATTCGGCGCATCCTGTCGTCCATGGGCGGCCCACCTCTCCAGCACTTTACGGATGTAGCGCCACGAGCGTGCGTTCGAGCGCACGGCCTCGCGCATAGCCTGCTCGATCCATTCGCGGGGGTAGCGTTCTTCCGCCTCGCGCAGCTCGTCAAGCAGCATCGGGGTGACCAGGCCGATGTTCTGCTCGTACAGCCCAATCAGCGCCGGACGCTCGGCGGCGACCTCGCTAATTGGGGTGAGCGCCACCTGCGCGGCGGTGAGACGCTCGGCCCAGACGCGGTTGGCGGCGGTGTTGACCAGATACCAGTTGCCGGTGCGCCCGCCATCGGGCAGCGCCAGATGCAGCACGGTGCCGCGCCGGACGGCGGCATCCAGTCCTTCGGCCAGCAACTCCTCGATGGGGCGCAGCTTCGAGACGCTGCGGAGCGAGCAGCGCAAGGTGCGGTCGGCGACCAGATCATCCCAGCTTAGGCGGCGGGGCGTGGCCCGCTGGCGGCTAAGCCGGTAAAAGATCTGGAGCGTTACCTTCAGCTCGCTCGGCAGGGTGATGCAGGGAATCACCTCGCTGAACAGCTCGGGCGGCAGACCGACCAGGGTATCAGTTGAGAAGCCAGCGAAGGCCATTGGGCCACCTCGGTTGCAGGGACGCCACGGACATCTATGGCGGCTGGTGCCCCGTCATGGTACCACATTCGCCTGCTGACTTGAATGGGGACGGCGCTGATCTTGGGGCGGAGGCTGGCAAGCGACGTTGCCTCCGCCCGGTGGCTAGAAGCCACGGGCTACGCGGTGCGAAGGCCGCCTGCGCGGCCTGGATAAGCCTGCAAAGGCAGGCTTCGTAGCCACAGAGCCGGGGACTTCAGTCCTCCAGTCGCACGACCTTTCTTTGCACATCCCGTGCAAGTGGTTGACAAGGATAGTTCTATGTGATATATTTCTCGTGTAACCTTACTGGTCAGTCAACAGCCGAGGTCAGCCCCATGAAAACTCAGCGCTCACCGCTCGTCTTTATCTTCCTCACGGTCTTTATTGACCTGCTCGGCGTCGGGATTGTGCTCCCGCTGCTGCCGTTTTACGTCAAGCTGATCGAGGCCACCAGCCCGGCGTGGATGTCCACCAACCACGCCCTGATCGTGGGTGCGCTGACGGCCTCGTACTCGCTGTTTCAGTTTCTCTGCACTCCCGTGCTGGGTGCGCTGTCCGACCGCTTTGGGCGCCGCCCGGTGCTGCTCTTCAGCCTAATGGGCACCGCGTTCGCCTACGTCCTCTTCGGTCTGGCCGACCGCTTCACGCCCTTGGGCGCCGAGGCGGTGCTGGCGGTGCTGTTCGTCGCTCGGATTACCGCTGGCAGCACCGGCGGCAGCATCAGCACGGCGCAGGCGTACATCGCCGATGTGACCACGCCCGAGACCCGCGCCCGTGGCCTGGGGATGATCGGGGCCGCGTTCGGCCTGGGCTTTATGCTTGGCCCCGCCATTGGTGGCCTGCTCAGCAGCGTCAGCCTGAGCGCGCCGGCCTTCGCCGCCGCCGCCCTGACGGTCGCCAACGTGGTCTTCGGCTACTTCAAGCTGCCCGAGTCGCTGCCCGCCGAGCGCCGCAGCGAGCGCCTAGCCAGCATCAATCCGCTGCGCCGCCTGAGCGCGGTGGTCGGGCGGCAGAGCATCCGCCCGCTGCTGGCGGGCGTGCTGCTGCTCAACTTGGCCTTCGCCAGCATGCAGAGCAACTTCGCCGTCTTTAGCGCGGCCCGCTTCGGCTACGGCCCCACCCAAATCGCCTTTATCTTCGCCTTCATCGGCGTGATGGCGGTGCTGATGCAGGGCTTTCTGCTCCGCAAGCTGGTGCCGCTGTTCGGCGAGGCCCGCCTGGCGGTGACGGGCATGGCCCTGATGAGCGCGGGCTTCGTGCTGGTCGCCAGCGTGCCGACCGCGTGGCTGCTCTACCCCGCCGTCGGTGTGATCGCCATCGGCAGCAGCATGGCTAATCCAAACCTCACCAGCCTGATCTCGCGCCGCGTCTCGTCCCGCGAGCAGGGCAGCGTCCTCGGCGGCACCCAGGCGCTTACCAGCCTGACCATGGTCATTGGCCCGCTGGTGTCCGGGCTGCTCTTCGACAAGGTTGGTCAGGCGGCACCCTACCTGACCGGCGCCCTGCTGATCGCCGGGGCCGCCAGCGTGCTCTTCGCCGCCCTGCGCCCCGAGTTTGGCGGGCGCGTCGTGGTGCGGCAGCCGCTGCCCCTGCGGAGCGAGTTTGAGCTGTCGGGGGATTAGGATACGTCGGCGAACAGGCGCGGCAGGTTTTTTGACCACGAAGCGCACGAAGGTCACGAAGGCCGCACCACGTACGCTCTGTGCAGAACGAGCCTCCCCGCGCACCCCGCCCGTGGTATACTACCTAGCACGGCTGTTCCTAAGCAGCGCCGCCCTTCTCGTGAAGGCGGCGCTTCCGTCTGCGCTTAGACCAGGTTCGCGGCTACGTTACCGTTTGGACACATGCAGGGCTTGTTGATGCGCTCGGGCTGAAACCTGAGACCTGACACCTGACACCTTGCCTTAGATGGAGAGCCATATATGGCGAAGGATCGGATTACGATTAAGGGTGCCCGCGAGCACAACCTCAAGGGGGTTGATGTTGAAATTCCCCGCGATAAGCTGGTTGTGCTGACGGGGGTCAGCGGCTCCGGCAAAAGCTCGTTGGCCTTCGATACGCTCTACGCCGAAGGCCAGCGCCGCTACGTCGAGAGCCTGTCGGCCTACGCCCGCCAGTTCCTCGGCCAGATGGAGAAGCCCAAGGTCGATCTGATCGAGGGTCTTTCGCCCGCGATTGCGATTGAGCAGAAGAGCGCCAGCAAGAACCCGCGCTCGACCGTCGGCACCGTGACGGAGGTCTACGACTATTTGCGCCTGCTCTTTGCCCGCGTCGGCACGCAGCACTGTCACCAGTGCGGCAGCCCCGTCGCCTCGCAGACCGCCGAGCAGATGGTCAACCGTGTACTCGCACTGCCCGTCGGCGCACGCTTTATGGTGCTGGCTCCGCTAGTCAGCCAGCGCAAGGGCGAGTATAAAGATATGTTCGCCGAGGCCAAGGCCGAGGGCTTTGGGCGCGTCCGGGTCGATGGCGAAATCCACCAGCTTGACGCGGAGATCAAGCTTAATAAGAAGGTCAAGCACACCATCGAGGTCGTGGTTGACCGCCTGGTGATGCCCGCCGCGACCGCCGATAATCAACCAGCCGCCGAGGGCGCGGGCGTCGGCGTGGCCCAGTCGGGCGCGGGCAGCGTGTATGCGGGCTTCGTCACGCGGCTGACCGACAGCATCGAACAGGCGCTGCGCGTCGGCGAGGGTAGCGTGCTGATCAGCATTCAGCCTGCCAGGGATCAGGGGTCAGGGGTCAGGGATCAGGGCCAGCGCGAGCAGGTTGGCGACGGCGACCTCAGCCCTCAGCCTTCAGCCCTCAGCCCTAGGGATCAGGGGTCAGGGGTCAGGGATCAGGGCCAGCGCGAGCAGGTTGGCGACCTCAGCCCTCAGCCTTCAGCCCTCAGCCCTGAAGAGTGGCTGATGAGCGAGAGCAACACCTGTCCCAACTGCGGCCTCTCGTTCCCCGAGCTGACGCCGCAGATGTTCTCGTTCAACAACCCCCAAGGTGCCTGCCCACAGTGTACCGGCCTCGGCACGCGACTTGAAGTTGACCCGAGCCTGCTCGTCCCCAACGGCGCGCTCACGCTGCACCAGGGCGCGGTCACCTACTGGGGCGAGCTGCGGAAGAAGACCGACTCGTGGGGCTACAAGTCGCTCGTCTCCATCGCCACGCACTACGGCTTTGGCCTTGATACGCCATGGGACGAACTGACAGAGCGCCAGCGCGAGGCGATTATCCTGGGCAGCGGGAAGGAGAAGCTGCGCTTCGCCTGGGCGAGCGAGAGCGGCAGCCGGGGCGAGTTTTACCGCACCTGGGAGGGCGTGGCGGCGGAGATTCGCCGTCGCTTTATGCAGACCACCAGCGACTCGCAGCGCGAGTTCTACGTCGAGTATATGAGCGAGCAGCCCTGCCCCGTCTGTGCGGGTGCCCGTCTGCGCCCCGAAAGTCTGGCCGTCTACATCGGCGGGGTGAGCATCCGCGAGGTCTGCGCCCGCAACATCACTGAGGCCCACCAGTGGGTGGTGGGGCTGACGGGCGGCCCGACCGCCGACCACCGATCACCGACCATTGCTGCAGTAGGGCAGCCCTCAGCCCTCAGCCCTCAGCCCTCAGTCCTCAACGAAACCCAGCGCCAGATCGCCGATGACGTGTTGAAAGAGATCCGTGAGCGCCTGGGCTTTCTGCTGAACGTCGGCCTGCACTATCTGACGCTGGCCCGCCCCGCGCCGACGCTCTCGGGCGGCGAGGCCCAGCGCATCCGACTCGCCTCGCAGATCGGCTCGGGCCTCGTCGGCGTGATGTACATCCTCGACGAGCCGAGCATTGGCCTGCATCAGCGCGACAACCTCAAGCTGCTGAACAGCCTGCTGCGCCTGCGTGACCTTGGCAACACGCTGATTGTGGTCGAGCACGACCTGGAGACGATGCAGGCCGCCGACTGGATTGTCGATTTCGGCCCCGGCGCTGGCGTGAAGGGCGGCGAGGTGGTGGTCAGCGGCACGCCCGCCACGGTCGAGGCGCAC
>CAIWXH010000271.1 GCA_903916565.1 uncultured Oscillochloris sp.
AACCACCGCGCAACCCACCTATTGAACCCGCCCATTATGGAAGCCACCCCATGCGAATGGTAGACCTCATCGCGAAGAAGCGGGACGGCCACGCGCTGACCACCGATGAGCTGGATTGGCTGATCGAGCAGTACGCGGCAGGCGCAATCCCCGATTACCAGATGAGCGCCTGGGCGATGGCGGTGGTGCTGCGTGGGATGGACGACCGTGAAACCACGGATCTGACCCTGGCGATGGCGCACAGCGGGGCCATGCTCGATCTGCACGATCTGGCCCCGATCACGGTTGATAAGCACTCGACCGGCGGGGTCGGCGACAAGACGACGCTGGTGCTGGCGCCAATGGTCGCCGCCGCCGGTCTGCCGATGGCGAAGATGAGCGGGCGCGGTCTGGGCTTTAGCGGCGGCACCGTTGATAAGCTTGAGAGCATCCCCGGCCTGCGAACCAAGCTCGACGCCGCCGAGTTTCGCCGCCTCGTGCGCGAGGTGGGCCTGGTGCTCGCCGCGCAGAGTGACACGCTCGCCCCCGCCGATCAGCGGCTCTACGCGCTGCGCGATGTGACCGCCACCGTCGAGTCGCTGCCTCTGATTGCGGCCAGCGTGATGTGCAAAAAGCTCGCCGCTGGGGCTGACTGCATCGTCCTCGATGTTAAATACGGCAGCGGCGCGTTTATGCACACTCGCGACGAGGCCCGCCAGTTGGCGCGCACGATGGTGGCAATCGGCAACGGCGCTGGGCGGAAGGTCGCGGCGGTGATTAGCTCGATGCAACAACCCCTTGGCCGGATGATCGGCAACGCGCTTGAGGTGCGCGAGGCGTTTGGGGCGTTGCGCGGGGGTGGCCCGCCCGATGTGGTGGAACTCTGTTTGAGCTTGGGGGTGCAGTTGGTGCGTTTGGCCGGGCTGCGCGACGATGACGCCGCCGCCCGTGCGTTGCTGCAAGACGTGTTGGCGAGCGGCACCGCCTGGGCAAAGTTCTGCCAGATGGTCGCCGCGCAGGGCGGCGACGTGACGTGTCTCGTTGACCCCGACCGGCTGCCGACTGCCCCGGTGCAGATCGCCCTGCCCGCGCCACAGGCTGGCTTTGTCGCCGCCATTGACGGCATGGCGCTTGGCTTGGCCGTGAATGAACTTGGCGGCGGGCGCGCACACAAAGACGCGGCGATCAACCCTGCCGTGGGCCTCGCTCTCTGGGCGAAGGTGGGCGACCCCGTCTACCTTGGGCAGTCCATACTGACCATTCACGCCGCCACGCGGGCCGAGGCCGAGCGCGTGGTGCCCCGTCTGTTATCCGCCTATACGTTCAGCGCGGCCCCGGTTTCCCCGCCGCCGCTGATTGAAGAGATTGTGAGCTGATGATGCCGATTTACGAGTATCTGTGTCCCGCGTGTAATGGGCAGTTCCAGAAGTTGGTACGCGGCTTCAGTGACCCGTCGGATCTCGCTTGTCCGCGCTGCGGCAATGTCAAGGTGCGCCGCGCCGTCTCGCGCTTCGCTACGCTCAAGTCGGAGGATGCACGCATCGAGGCGCTGGCCGATCCCGCGACGATGGCGGGCCTTGACGAGAATGACCCGCGCTCAATCGCCCGCTGGGCTAAGAAGCTCGGCAAGGAACTGGGCGAGGATGCCGGTGAGGACTGGGACGCGATGGTCGAGCAGATGTTGGAGGAAGAGCTGGGCGAGGAGGGTGATGAGGACGGTGAAAGCCCTGCCGCCACGAAGGGCAAACAGCGCCCCGATGATCTCGGCTGGGGGTAGCGGTCGCCTCTTAGGGAAAGAGCCGACGGCCAATGGTGTCGGGGGCATCCCGCTAGACCTGTCAGGTGCCGCACCTGACAGGTCTTTGGCGGCATGGTGCTGAGGAACGCAGCGAATTCCCTTACCATATTCCGCTGCCCCTAGACTCACTTCACGGCGCTCTAAACTCGCTTCACGGGGGCGCATTGTCACTAGCGCAATCCCTTGCGGCACCGCGCCCCGGCTGCTATAATCCCGCGTAGCGACGAAAGAACGTTGGCCCTCGGCCTTCATTGGGCGGGGGTTTTCTGTTGCAAGACCACGTTCGCGGATACGTCACAGTTTCGGCACATGCAGGGCTTTCTGATGCGCTCGGACTGAAACCTAGCACCTGAAACCTAGCACCTGGAATCTAGTCTCCTCATGCACCAAACGCTGTTCGGGCTACGCGAAGGCGCACTGACGCTCACCTACAATCTGTACCTGCTTGCGCGCAGCGTTGAGCGCAGGATCATCACCCCTACCGTCATTGGCGTGCGTGTGCTGGTGCCCCGCAACGACACGATCCTGCTGGTGCGCCACCGTGGCGGCGCGTACCCCTGGTCGCTGCCCGGTGGCGCCGTTAATCGCTACGAACCGCCCGCCGAAACTGCCTTGCGCGAGCTGATCGAGGAGGCTGGCTGTCCCGCTGAGGTGCGCTACCTCCACGGGATGTTTCACAGCTACGCCGAGGGGATGCAGAATAGCACCGCGATCTTCGTTTGCGCCCCGCTTGGTGCGATTCACCCGCCAGTTGGCGACCTCGAAATCGTGGATGCACGCTTTTTTTTCATCACCGATTTGCCCACGACCCTTGAACCCGGCAGCCGCCGCCGCATTGAAGAGTTCACACGCGGCCAGCGCGGCCTCTATGGCCCATGGTGAGGCGCTATAGCAGTCCTAGCCTGGTGATTGAATCCGGGGGACTAAAGTCCCCGGCTCTGTAGCTGCGAAGCCTGCCTTCGCAGGCTCTCCAGGCCGCGTAGGCGGCCTTCGCACCCCATAGCCCGTGGCTTCAGCCACCGGACAGGCGCGAAACAACCTCTGTAGGATTACGCTATGCCCTATACGCCGATTGTCGCAACCCTTGGCTACCTGCTTGCGCCCGACCGAAGCTCGGTGCTGCTGATTCATCGCAACGCTCGCCCCGGCGATCTGCACCTCGGCAAGTATAATGGCCTTGGGGGCAAGCTTGAAGCTGACGAAGATGTGGTGACCGGCATGCGCCGCGAGCTGCACGAGGAGGCCGGGGTCGCGGTACTCGACATGACGCTGCGCGGTACCGTCAGTTGGCCCGGTTTCGGCAAGGCGGGCGAGGACTGGCTGGGCTTTATCTTTCTGATTACGCGCTTCAGCGGCACGCCCCCGCCAAGCAACCCCGAGGGCACGCTTGAATGGGTGCCCGTCGAGCGCATCCTCGCCTTCGATCTGCCCCTCTGGCCCGGTGATCGCTTCTTTCTGCCGCTGGTCTTTAACGCCGATCCTCGTCAGTTCCACGGGGTAATGCCCTATCGTGATGGTCAGCCCGTAAGCTGGAACTACACGCTGATCTGAGGTCACTATTTTTTAAATAAGGACTGCGCCATCCAGCCCTCACCCCCCAACCCCCTCTCCCTGAGCGGGAGAGGGGGAGCCGAATGTTTCCTACTGCGGAGTCTCCCCTCTCCCCGTGAGGGAGAGGGGCCGGGGGTGAGGGGCAAAGACTGGTGTGGGATCGGCTTATTTGAGAGGTATTGGATCTGAGGCGCGTTTCAGGAGACGCTGATGGACATGACGACTATCGCTATTCTGTTCGTCGTGGGCCTGGGCGTCCTTGGCCTGATTGTCTGGATGCTCAACCGGGCCTGGGGCGATTTTCCCTCACGCATCAGCCCGCTGACGAGCCTCGAACAGACGCCCGTGCGCTCGTCGCTTTGGCCCGCCACGTCGCCACCGCCTGCCGACGATGAAAAAGACGTGTATGCGGAGGATGACGCGAACGCGATCCTGACGCCTGGCGAGTTACCGGCAGGCGCACCCGCCGATGGGCTTGTCCTGGTGACCCACCCGCTGCTGCGCCGTTCAATCGCGCAGGCGTTAGCGCAGGGCGGCAACCAGTATGCGCCCTTCTTCATCCGCGACGGCGAGCGCATCTACCTGGCGCTCTATCGCATCGCCGACCCAGCACAGCGCGAGATGGCGAAACGGGTCTTTGAGGGCGTCAATGGTGGTAATCTGAGCGGCATCGGCCCGGTTGAGGTGATTAGAATGCTCAGCCAACTTGCGAAATAGGACCGTACAGCAAGCTTATCGCAGGAGTGAGGCGTCGTTCTCGTCCGAGAGGCCCGCCCGGTGGCTGAAGCCACGGGCTACGCGGAACGAAGGCCGCCTGCGCGGCCTCGCGGAGCCTGCGAAGGCAGGCTTCGTCAGACAAGAGCCGGGGACTTCAGTCCCCCGGCTTTCCGACCCGGATGGGATCGCTATACTTAGCAACAGCGTTCCTTCTACAGTCTTGCGAAATAAGGAAACACACACCCATGCTCGACATTAAGGTGATTCGGGAGCAGCCGGACGAGGTGAAGCGCCAGCTTGCGCGGTTCGCAATTGACGGTGCCGTGGTTGATCGGGTGCTGTCGTTCGATGAGCGCCGCCGCACGCTGCTGCGTGAGGTCGAGGAGCTGAAGGCGCTCCGCAATACCGTCTCGAAAGAGATTAGTAAGCTGAAGGATGCCGCCGAGCGCGAGACGAAAATCGCCGCGATGCGCGAGGTCGGCGACCGTATCAGCGCGCTTGATAAAGAGGTCGCCCTAGTTGAGGAGGGCCAGCGGGCGGCGATGCTTGATATTCGCAACCTGCCGCACCCTGATGTGCCCGATGGGCAAGACGACAGCGAGAACCCGGTCATTTATCAGGAGGGTGAGGAGCGCCAGTTGCCCTTTCCGGCGAAGCCGCACTGGGAATTGGCCGAAGCGCTGGGCATTATCAGCTTCACGCAGGGTGTGAAGCTGGCCGGGTCACGCTTCTACGTGATGCACGGGCTGGGCGCCCGCCTGCAGCGGGCGACGATTCAGTGGCTGCTTGACCTGCACATTCGTCAGGGCTACAGCGAAGTCTATACGCCCTTCGTCGTGAAGGAAGCGGCACTGTGGGCCTCGGGGCAGCTCCCCAAGTTCCGCGATAATCTCTACCGCGACGAAGAGTCGGGCCTGTGGCTGGTGCCCACCGCCGAAGTGCCGGTGACGAGCCTCTACACTGACGAGCTTTTGGAGGCGGCGAATCTGCCGATTCGCCACGTCGCCTACACGCCATGCTTCCGTAAAGAGCAACTGAGCGCCGGGCGGGACGTGCGCGGCATCAAGCGCGGCCACCAGTTCGACAAGGTCGAGATGTACCGCTTCGAGTTGCCCGAAAACAGCTACGCGGCGCTTGAGCAACTGCGCCGTGACGCTGAAGAGTGCGCCCGTCTGCTGGGGCTGCCCTTCCGCACGAAGATTCTCTGCACCGGCGACATTGGTTTTGGCTCGGCGAAGACCTACGATGTCGAGGTGTGGGCACCGGGTCAGGCTGAATGGCTTGAAGTTAGCTCGTGCTCGAATGTCGAGACGTTCCAGGCGCGGCGGGCGAACCTGCGCTATCGCCCCGAACCTGGTGCAAAGCCCGAATATCTGCACACGCTCAATGGCTCGGGTCTGGGGCTGCCGCGCACGATTATCGCGATCATCGAAAATTACCAGCAAGAAGACGGCAGCATCGTCGTGCCGGAAGTGCTGCGCCCGTATATGGGCGGGATTGAGGTGATGCGGTAGGGCTAGGTTTCAGGTGCTAGGTTTCAGGTTTCAGGCCGAACGCAGCAGGAAGTAGTTCGTAAACGAAATCTTCTGGCATGGGACCAACACCACACGGTTCGCTTCGACAAGCTCAGCGAACGGGCGCTGGCTGAGCCTGTCGAAGCCAGCATCCCTACCAGAAGACTTCGTTGCCAGACTAATAAGCCCTCTGTGCGCCCCAACGGTAACGCATCCACGACCCTTGTCTAACTGTGGTAGGATCGGCCCTATGCCAGTGATGATCAATTTGACCAGCGCCGACCACGGCGGAACCAGTTCGGCCTGTGGGAAGAGCGAACACGGCACCTGCGGCCCTGACTGTGGCTGCGGCTGTCCCTACACCGGGCTGCGCGCACAGGGCCACGTCGAGTCAATCGCCGCCGTCGAGGCGCGCTACCCCGGCGAATGGCTCGCGTTCGTCATTCCGCCCGACGAAGACGAGGACGCCCCCGAACAGGGCGTGCTTGTCGTCCACAGCGCCAACGACCACGAGGTCTGGGAGGCGGTCAACCGGGTCACCTTCAACCAAGTGGTGCATGTCTACTTCAACGGCCCGCTTGACGCCTACCTCGCCTGGGCTGAGGTTGGGGGCTGACGAGACAAATGGTGCGTTGCACGCTAGTGAACTCTACACGCAGCCAAGCGCTGTTCATCGCGCTGGCCGCTGATGCGCTGCTCGGCGACCCGCCAAACGCATGGCACCCCGTCGTGCGGCTTGGTGGCTGGATGCGCCTTGGCGAACGGCTCGCGCCAACGGGTAATGCGGCGCGACTCGGCTGGGGCGCACTCTGGCTGGCTGGTGGCATCGTCATTACGGGCGGCATCGCTAGGCTAGTGCCACGTTACGCGCTCGCGCAGGGGCTGATCGCCTCGACGCTGCTGGCGTACCGGGGGCTGGATCGCGCTGTCGGCGAGGTACAGGCCGCGTTGGAGGCCGACGATCTTCATGAGGCGCGGCGACTGTTGAGTTGGCATCTGGTGAGTCGCGCCACCGACGACCTTTCTGCCGACGAGGTCGCCGCAGCGGCAATCGAATCGCTGGCCGAGAACCTCTCGGATAGTCTGATTGCGCCCGCGCTGGCCTATCTGGTCGGTGGACTACCGGGCATGGCGATCTATCGGCTGACGAACACCGCCGACGCGATGTGGGGCTACCATAACGAGCGCTACGAGCATCTAGGCAAGGCGGCGGCGCAGCTTGATGATGCGCTGAACCTCGTGCCCGCCCGCCTAACCGCCGTGTTGATCACCCTGGCGGCGCAGTTGGTCAATGGACAAGGCGCGACGGCGTGGCGCACCGCATGGCGTGACGCGGGGCGCACGGCCTCGCCCAACGCGGGCTGGCCGATGGCGGCGCTGGCGGGCGCACTGGCGACCACGCTGACCAAGCGCGACCACTACAGTTTGGGCGACGGCGCACGCATCCCCGACGCCGCGCTGATCGGTGAGGCGCGGGCGCTTGCGCGGGTCGCTGTGGTGCTGCTGGGGGCGGGGTTGGTCGGGGGGGTGGTACGCCTCGGCGGGCATCCGTCAGCGATGTGTACCACGAAGCCCACGAAGGGCACGAAGGCCGAAGCATTTCCAGCTCACGTCAGCGATGTGTACCACGAAGCCCACGAAGGGCACGAAGGCCGAACCATTTCCGGCTGCGGTTGATGCCTGATAACGTCTGGTCGCGCAACCCGCTACGCCTTTCCAGGAAGCTGAACTAAGATGAGCGCAGTCCCCACCGCCCTCCCGCGCCTGCTGCTGGCCGCGCCGATGAGCGGCAGCGGCAAAACGACTATCACCGCTGGGCTGATCGCCGCGCTGACGGCACGCGGGCTGCGGGTTGCGCCCTTCAAGTGCGGCCCTGACTACATTGACCCGAGCTATCACGCGCTGGCGGCGGGGCGCGCTTGCCACAATC
The DNA here is from genome assembly GCA_903916565.1 of uncultured Oscillochloris sp. Classification (GTDB taxonomy): domain Bacteria; phylum Chloroflexota; class Chloroflexia; order Chloroflexales; family Chloroflexaceae; genus CAIWXH01. Next base: position 7,490 of record CAIWXH010000271.1, read on the forward strand.
TTGATGCTTGGCTCGTGCCGCCCGCGCAAATCCCCGGCGTGCTTGCGCGCCGCAGCGCCGGGGCCGACCTTGCGCTGATCGAGGGCGTGATGGGCCTTTTCGACGGCTACGCGGGCGACGATGACACGGGCAGCAGCGCCCACATCGCTCGCCTGACCGCCACGCCAGTCGTGGTTGTGCTTGATGTGCAGGCGATGGCCCGCACCGCCGCCGCACTCGTCGCGGGGCTGCGCGACTTTGACCCGCAGGTGCGCGTGGCGGGCGTCATTCTGAACCGCGCCGGTAGCGTGCGCCACGCGCAACTGGTGACGAGGGCGATTGAGGATGCGACGGGCCTGCCTGTGCTGGGCACGCTCATTCGCGAGGAAGCGATCACGCTGCCTGAGCGCCACCTTGGCCTGGTGCCAACCAGCGAAGCGGGGCGCTGGCAGGCGTGGATTGATGCAGTGCGTACGCGCATCGAGGCAAGCATTGACCTCGACCGGCTGCTTGCGCTCGCACACACGGCACCAGCGCTGGCTACACCCGCGCAGATGGCCGTCAGTGGTCAGCCGTCAGCCGTCAGTGGTCAGCCGTCAGCCGTCAGTGGTCAGCCGTCAGCCGTCAGTGGTCAGCCGTCAGCCGTCAATGGTCAGCCGTCACCCTTCACCCTTCATCCCTCCATCATCGCCGTGGCCCGCGACGAGGCGTTTAGCTTTCTGTACGAAGATAATCTCGACCTGCTGCGGGCGGCGGGTGGGCAGATTAGCTTCTTCAGCCCGTTGCACGACCGTGCGCTGCCCGAAGGGACGGGGGCGATCTATCTTTGTGGTGGCTTCCCTGAGCTGTACGCGGCGCAGCTAAGCGCGAACCAGCCGATGCTAGCGGCGCTACGTCGCGCCGCCGCCGCCGGGCTGCCGATCTACGCCGAGTGTGGTGGCCTGATGTACTTGACTGAGGCGGTGGTTGATGTGGAAGGGCGCAGCTACCCGCTGGTCGGCCTGCTGACCGGGCGCTCGGTGATGACGCCACGGCTGACGATGGGCTACCGCACGGTGCAGGCCCAAGGCGACAGTTGGCTCTGGCGCACGGGCGAGACCATACGCGGCCACGAGTTCCACTATTCGACGTGGGCGGATCGGCCTGCGCCGACGCCGTGGCTCTATCAGTGCCAGCCCGATGTGCTGCGCCCCGAATCCAGCCGCGAGGGCGCACACCAGGGGAACGTGCTGGCCTCGTATGTGCATTTGCACTTCCTGGCCTACCCCGAACTGGCGGTGCGCTTTGTCGCGGCGGCGCAGACAAGCTAAGATACGTCGGCAGAACGACGCGCCAGATTTTTACCACGAAGCGCACGAAGTTCACGAAGGCCGAATCGCTTTGGCGTAGCGCTGTGCCAACGCGAACAAGCGCATAACATTTAGAGGGCTGTATGCGAAAGCACCACCGATGAGCGACCAGTCTGAGCCGCCGCAGGGCGGCCCATTCGCAGGGCTAGACACCGCTTTGCGTTTCCTGACCACCCTGCCAATGCCCTGGCCTGCGCCGACGCAGCGCGATGGGTTCGCGCAGGCGGTGCCCTTCTTTCCACTTGTCGGTGCGATCATTGGTGTGGTGCTGCTTGGAGTTGGCTGGGCCGCCGGGCTGTGGTGGGCACCATTCACACGGGCCGCGCTGCTGGTCGTCGCCTGGGGCGTGCTGAGCGGCGGGCTGCACCTCGACGGGCTGAGCGACACCTTCGACGCGATGATGAGCTGGCGCCCCCGCGAGCGTAAGCTAGAGATTATGAAGGACAGCCGCATCGGCGCGATGGGCGCCGTGGCGATCATCAGCGTGCTGCTGCTCAAGCTGGTCTTTCTAGCGGAAACCGGGGCCGACTGGTGGCGTGCCGTCCTCGTCGCGCCCATGCTCGGGCGCTGGGCGATGCTCTACGCCACGGCCCGCTTTCCCGCCGCACGCCCCGACGGACTCGGCAGCAGCGTGCAGGGGCGGCTTGGCCTCGCCCAACTGCTGACGATGAGCGTCGTGGTTGCGCTGGTCGCCACGGCCATCGCCGGGGCAGGCGGGCTCTGCGCGGTGCTGCTGGTGAGCGCTGGCGCGCATGTGCTGGGGCGCTGGTGGACGCACGCGCTTGGCGGGCTAACCGGCGACACGTACGGCGCCGTGTGCGAGCTGGCCGAGGTGCTGGCCTTGGCGGCGCTCAGCGCAGCGGGGTAGCTGGACAAGGTTCGTGGATGCTTTACCGTTTGGGCACGCACAGGGCTTGTTGCTGCGTTCGGACTGAAACCTGAAACCCAGCACCTGAAACCTTTCAAAAAAAAGGAGGCGTGATGCGACTTGCCTTGGGCAGCGATGAGCGAACGTACCTGACTGATGCGCTGGTCGCTGAGCTGCGACGGCGCGGCCACGCGCTTATCCTGCTTGGCCCGCTTGGCGGCGACGCGGTGCTGTGGCCCGAGGTTGGGCGGGCGGTTGGCGCGGCGGTTGCGACTGGTCAGGCCGACCAGGGGATTGTCTGCTGCTACACCGGCACTGGGGTCAGCATTGCGGCGAATAAAGTGCCTGGGGTGCGTGCGGCCCTGTGCCACGATGCCCAGACTGCCGCCGGGGCGCGTACGTGGAATGATGCGAATGTGCTGGCCCTGAGCCTGCGTACCACCACCCCCGACCTGGCCTGCGAGATCCTCGATGCTTGGTTTGCCACGAGCAGCCCGCCTGAAGAGCAGCCGACGATTGACCAGATTCGTGCGCTCGACGCTGCGCGTACGACGCGGATAAACCCGTAGCCCTGACACGTCATGGCGGTTGCAAAGATACCCGCCGGGGGACTAAAGTCCCCGGCTCTTGGTTGGCGCAGCCTGTCTACGCAGGCTTATTTAGGCCGCGCAGGCGGCCTTCGCACCACATAGCCCGTGGCTTCAGCCACCGGGCGGGGGCTGGCGGGCGACGTTGCATTAGCCCTGGCGCATGAACCCGCTTGACACTCGCCCTGGTGGGTTCTATGATAGTGTTGAAGCTACACTATAAACAGGAGCCACTAATGCAGGAGCGCCCCGAGACCTACGACCCGACGCGCTATGAGCGACCCTCGGTCACAGTAGACGTCGTAATCTTTACGCTGATCAGCCAGGAGCTGCACGTCCTGCTGGTGCAGCGGCGTCACTGGCCCTTCGATGGGTTCTGGGCGATCCCCGGCGGCTTCATCAATATGAACGAGTCGCTGCGCGATGCGGCCCGCCGTGAGCTTGAGGAGGAGACTGGCGTCCGTGATGTGTACCTTGAGCAGCTCTACACCTTTGGTGAAGTTGGGCGCGACCCGCGTACGCGGGTGCTGAGCGTCGCCTATATCGCGATTGTGCGCGCTGATGCCCAAAAGATTCGCGCCAGCGATGAGAGCCTTGATGTGCGCTGGTTTCCTGTGCGCGACCTGCCCGAGCACATCGCCTTTGACCACGACGAGATTTTGGCCTACGCGATCTCGCGCTTGCGCTCGAAGCTTGAGTACACAACCCTTGCCTTTCAGCTCCTCCCCGAGGTCTTCTCGATCCTTGAGCTGAAGCATATTTACGAGCAGATCCTTGGTGAGAAGCTCGACAAGGGCAACTTCTACCGCAAGATCAAAGAGTCTGATCTGCTAGAGGAGACCACGCTCACCCGCGAGGGCCGTGGTCGCCCCACACGCCTCTGGCGCTTCCGCCCCGAGCGCGCTGGTGACAAGCAGTTTGTGTTTCGCTGGCGCGAGGATCGGAAGTAAGCACAAACCTAAAGGACTTGGGCTTTACCCTGGCGCGACGAGGTTGACTCGCCTCCGGGGGGCTGAAGCCCCCGGCGCTTGGTTGGCGAAGCCTGCCTTCGCAGGCTCGTGCAGCCCGCTTCAGCGGGCTTCGCAGGGACGAGCCCGTGGCTTCAGCCACCGGGCGGGCGCGAAACAACCCGTGTAGGGCTGCTATAATAGCGCCGACCCACGTTACGCGATCTACGCGGCGCTAGGACAGCTTCCCTGAAGTACCTGTCGCGTTGCGTGGCGATTCTCGTAAGATACGGAGCGCAGCAGCAAGCAGTTTGGTCTTCGTGACCTTCGTGCGCTTCGTGGTCAAAAACCTGCCGCGCATTTCTGCCGACGTGTACTAGTCGGACGAGCCAGCGCACGAAAAGACTCGCGCTATGGATATACGCTACCCCATTCCGGCGGACACGGTCCGCACCACCATTACGGTCGCCAATTCGCGCTTTATCGGTACGGCGGGGCACACCCCGAGCGTCGAGGCGGCACGGGCTTTTATCGCTGCGATCAGGGCCGAGTTGCCTGACGCGACCCATCACTGTCACGCCTTTCTGGTTGGCTATGGCGCTTGTGTCACCGCTGGACTAAGCGATGATGGCGAGCCAGCGGGTACGGCGGGGCGTCCGATACTGGCCGTGCTGCGCGGTGCCGATCTTGGCGATGTGACCGTGGTGGTGACGCGCTATTTCGGCGGTACGCTGCTTGGCACCGGGGGGCTGGTGCGGGCCTACGGCGAGGCGGTGCGGGCGGTGCTTGATGCGCTACCGCGTGGCGAGCGCGTTGATCTGCGCCCGATGGTCGCCCAGGTTAGCTACGGCGCGTATGCGGCGGCCCGCCGCGTCCTTGAAGATGTGGGTGCCACGATTGACACCGAGGAGTTCGGGGCGGCGGTGCGTCTGCTCGCCAGCGTGCCCGTTGACGTTTACACGCAGACCACTGTCGCGCTCGCGGAAGCCACGGCGGGACAGGCGGTCATCGAGTGAACCTACGCTTAGTAGGGGGCTCAGGCGGTCTCCTCGGAGGGCGACCATGACTGATCGGGTGCAGAACAGTGTTGTCGTGCTGGTGGGCATCGCGGCTGGATGGTGGCTCCTGAGCCAACTTTTTACCCTGCTCGACCGCTTTGCTGATGTCTTGGCGATCTTCGGCTTCGCCTGGATGCTCAATTTGTTGCTTGAGCCAATGGTCGAGCGCCTGAGCCATCGCTTCAAGCCCGCGTTCGCCTGGACGCTCGGCTACCTGAGCCTGCTGCTCGTGCTGACGGCCCTGAGCGCACCTGTGGCAGCGCAGGCCAGCGCCCTGCCCGCCGCGCTGCCCGCCGCGATTGAGCAGACCACCCGCCAGATCGACGACTTTTTGATCTGGCTGCGTGAGTACCGGGTCATGGTGCCGCCCACCACCGTCCGTTTCATCGAGAATGGTGAATTTGCCCAGCAGATCGGCCCCACGGTACTCACCTGGTCACTCGACATGCTGAGCATTGGCGGCCAGTTTTTGCTGGTGGTGGGCGTGGCTGCCGCAATGTCAGCCGGCGATGACTCGCTGCGCTCGATTGTCGGGGCGCTCGTGCCCGAACGCTGGACTGGCGAGTCCCATCGGCTCTATAAAGAGGTGCGCCGCACCTATTCGGCGGCGATCCGGGGCCAGATGGCGATTTGGGCGATGGGGATGAGCTTGAGTTTGGGCGTGATCGCCGCCTTCCAGACCCCTGGCTGGATTCTCTGGATTGGCCCGCTGGCGCTGGTGCGCCTGTTGCCGTACCTGGGCGGCATTCTGGGCGGCGGTCTTACGGTGATCATTCTGCTGCTGAGTCTGCCCTGGCCGACTTCGGTTCTGCCGGTGGTGCTGATCATCATCGGCCAGAATCTTATGGGCTATGTTGTCGAGCCACGTCTGCTTGGGCGCATCCTCAGTCTCTCGCCGGGGCTGGTGCTGTTTGTGGTGCTGGTGGGCTGGAAGCTCGCTGGCATCACTGGGATCGCCTTTGGGGTGCCCGCCGTCGCCGTGGTGCAGGCGCTTGCCGAGCGCGTGATCCGCCGCCGCGAGCTCGCCCGCCTGACGCCGACGCCTATTCCGCCCCCAATCGAAGACCCCGCCCCCATGGCTGCGGGCGCGCCGCGCCGCGCCCCGTGAGGAGGACAGGGGGACAGGGGGACAGGGAGACAGGGGGAGAAGACCTTGTCCCCTGTCCTCCCCTCCCCTTGTCCCCCTGTCTCCCCCTCCCCTTGTCGGCCCCTCGCGCCCCTACAGCAACCCCGTCGTCTCGGCGAAGCCCAGCATCAAGTTCATGCTCTGCACCGCTTGTCCCGAGGCACCCTTCAGCAAGTTGTCGAGGGTCGCGACGATGATGTAGCGGCCCGCCTCGATCTCAACCGGCTGCAGGCCGATGGCGAGGTACATGGTGTTCTGGACGTGGCGCAGTTCGGGCAGGCGCCCCTCCGGCAGCAGCTTGACAAATGGCTCATCGGCGTAGATGGCGTAGGCCGCCCGCGTCTGCTCAAGGGTTGTGCCGGGCCGCAGGGTGACGTAAATCGTCGAGAGGATGCCCCGGAAGACGGGCAGCAGATGCGGCGAGAAGATGATGTGCAGCCCCGTCTCTTGCTCCATCTCGCCCAGATGGCGGTGCGTGCGCCCGATATTGTAGGCGCTGAAGGTGTCATGGGTTTCGCCAAAGTGGGTCTTCAGCGAGACTGAGCGGCCCGCGCCCGAGACGCCCGACTTGCTATCGACGATTACGGTGCGCTCGGCAATCAGCCCGGCCCGCTCCAGCGGCCACAGGGGCAAAATGGCGCTGAGCGGGTAGCAGCCTGTGTTGGCGACCAAATGCGCCTGGCGGATCTGCTCGCGGTGCAACTCGGGCAGCCCGTAGACCGCCGCACGCAGCAGTTCGGGGGCCGGGTGCGGCTTGCCGCGCCGTTGTGCGTAGTCGTCGGGGTCAGTCAGCCGGAACGTGTCGGAGAAATCAATCACCTTTTTGCCCGCCGCCAGCGCGGTCTGAGCCAGCGTGATCAGCTCGGGGGCGCCGTGGGGCAGACAAGTGAAGATCAGATCGACCGCATGAAGGTCGGCGGCCTCGACCGCCACCAAGGGCGTGTCAAGCATCGTCGGGAAGACATCACTCAGCCGCTGGCCCGCCGCCGAGCGTGCCGTGGCGAAGGCGATCTCGACCTCGGGGTGCTTCGCCAAAAGCTTAATCAGCTCGAACCCCGTGTACCCCGTCGCCCCGTAAATCCCTACTCGCGCCATTGTCTGCCTCCTGGGCGTCTGACGTATGTGGTACCGTCGCAGCACATCGCCTTGTGTCCCTCTCCCCCCTGCCCCCTCTCCCATAAAGGGAGAGGGGGAGCCGGACAGCGTCCGACTGCGGAATCCCCCCTCTCCCCTAGTGGGAGAGGGGTTGGGGGAGAGGGACACAAGGCGATGTTGCAACCGTTTTATCCTATGTCACCGTCGCAACACATCGCCGCATTATACGATATACTGCCCGGCAGTCACCCCTTCGTCTGGAGTCGCTTATGTCCACCCGCGTGCTCATCCTCTCGGCCAGCGTTGGCTCAGGGCATAAGGTTGCTGCCGCCGCCGTCGAGCAGGCGTTCGCCGCCCACGCCGGGGTCACGGTGCGGAACCAAGACGCCCTCAAGCTGACCACGGGCCTCTATCAGGTCACCGCGTCTGATGTTTACTTCGCCCTGGTGAAGGAGCGGCCCTGGTATGTTGGCTGGCTCTACGACTATAACGACGAGCCGTTCAAGAACGAGCAGGGGCTGGGCTTGCTCTGGAACATGCTCAACGGGCAGCCGCTGGCCCAGTTTATCGAGGAGTACGACCCCGACATTACGGTCTGCACGCACTTTATGCCGGCAGGCATGGTCGCCCAACTGCTGATCGAGCGGCGCATCCGCTCAAATCTCTCGATTATTACCACCGACTACGACTTTCAAGGGATGTGGCTCAGCCGCACCTTCAGCCGCTACTTTGTCGCCTTAGAGCAGACGAAGGTGCATCTGGCGGCGCTTGGCGTAGACCCGACGCGCATCACCGTCTCGGGCATCCCCGTAGACCCCACGCTCTCGGCGCCCGTTGACCCCGTGGCGGTGCGGGCGCGCTATAACCTGCGTGACGATCTGCCAACCATCCTCGTCTCGGCGGGTGCGCTCGGCGGTGGCCCCGCCCGTGAGATTGTGGCCCAGATTATGCGGATGGAGACGCCCGTGCAGACGGTGGTAGTCTGCGGGCACAACCACCTGCTCCGCAAGGCGATCACCGCGCAGACCGTCGATCACAGCGACAGCTTCCGCGTCCTCGGTTTCACCAGCGAACTGCCCGACCTGATGCGGGTGGCCGCGATCCTGGTCGGAAAGCCCGGCGGGCTGACTACCGCTGAGTGTATGGCCGCTGGTCTACCGATGTGCGTGATCGAGCCAATCCCTGGGCAGGAGGAGCGCAATAGCGACCATTTGTTGGAAAACGGTGCCGCCGTGCGCTGCCGCGAGAGCACCGTGATCGCCTATAAGCTCGACCGCATTTTGCAAGAGCCGGGCCGCTTGGAGGCGATGCGCGCCGCGACGGCGCGCTTGGCCCACCCTGATGCGGCGCGGATTGTGGTCGAGACGCTGTTGGGCGACCACATTGAGCGCGCAGACCCGGTGGCGTTCACCCCTGAGGAGCAGCGCCAGATTATCGCCACGGCACGCGGCAAAACGGAGGCAACGACAATGGCTGAGATCAGCAACGACATTGCGCTCTATCACGATGACACCGGTGTGATGGTCGGAAGCATTAGCGCCGAGCAGCTTCAGTTCCTCATCGACCAGCTTGAAGAGGAACGGGAAAACGACGACACCTACTATCTTGATGCGCCAACCCTCGACTATCTGGCCGAGCGTGGCGCTGACCCAGCGCTGCTGGCCTTGCTGCGCGAAATCGTTGAGGGCCGGGGCCAGAGCGAGATTCGGTTTGTTCG
>CAIWXH010000272.1 GCA_903916565.1 uncultured Oscillochloris sp.
GGAGCAGGAAATAGATGGTCATCCGGTTAATCCCGGCATGCTGCGCGAGATCCTGGTACGTCCAGGCACGACGGAGGAGTTCTCGTTCGAGCCACGTTCCATCGGGCTGAAGACGAACACGGAAACGCATGATGATACCTCACAGATTACGATATGCTTAGTGTAAGCGACTGGTATCGGGGAGTCAATGGCTTCTTTAGTCATGCGCGGCAGAGGACATCGTGGTCTTGTGCGACTCCTTGCCGAGATCAGGGAGTATGCCAGACGTCATCCCTCGCGGATCTCAGAGGGGAAGTAGGGAACGTGGATCTTCTCAGCGGCGCGCTGGCGGGCATGTTCGCCGCGCCGGTCGTAGCGGGCGGTGGTTTCGACGTTGGCGTGACCGGCGAGCTGCTTGGCGGTGGCGATGTCGGTGTCGGCGTCGAGGAGCTGTGAGATATAGGTGCGCCGGAAGTCGTGAGGAGAGACGGTGCTGACCCCGACCATTCCCGCACGGCGCAGGAGAATATGCAGCACGGCCTGGTCGCTGATGCGGTCGCCGTGCTGGTTCGGGCGTCGGTCGTAGGAGGTAAAGAGCGGGGCGTCGGTGGCCACTTCGCCGCGTGTCGCGAGCCATGCGGCGACGGCCAACCGGGTACCGGCGGGCATGGGGACGCGGCGGGCCTTACGACCCTTGCCCACCTGGACTCGCACACTGCCCTCGGCGACATCGCCCACGGTGAGGGCGACGGCCTCGGCGCGGCGCAGGCCGCAGCCCAGCAGCACCGCGAGCAGGGCGGCGTCGCGGGCGCCCATTGCGGTGCCATCGGCGCAGGCGCGCATGAGGGCGGCCTGCTCGCCGACGGACAGCATGCGCCCACGGGGGAGTCCTGACCCCTTGACGGCCTTGAGGTCAGAGGCAGACGCGGCGGCATCGGCACCCATGAGTCCGAGGCGGCGGCACTCGACGAGGACACCGCGCAGGGCGGCGAGGTACTTGTTGACGGTGGCGGGGGCGAGGCGTTCGATCAGGCGGGCGCGCAGGGCGGCGGTGTGGGCATAGGTGAGGCGATACCAGGGCACCCGCAGGGGGTCGGCGTCGGCCTGGCCGGTGAGGAGGTGGGACATCGTAGCGAGGCAGGCGCGCATGGTGCGGCGGCTGTGGGGACTGGGCAGGCTGGCGAGGTAGACGGCGGCGGGGTTATGGGCGAGGTCGCCGGTGTCCCCCAGGGCGAGGTGGTGGTCGTCGCGTGAGGGGGAGATGATCGTGTTCATGGGAATTCCTGTTCAAGGGAGGGCATTTGGCTATCCGGTAGCGGGTGAGGGAGAAATCTGAGGGATATGCGTGTGAGAAGCATCATTCTCATACGCATTCTACTACAGCTCCCCCCTCCCGAATCGTGGTAGTGGAGGCTCGTGCAGGGCTGTTGTAACGTCAGATAGTTAAGAAAGATCTGTATCGCCATCGCAATCTATAATGGGATCGTAGGTGATGGAGTATTCGCGGAAGCGTAGGGAGGTGACTATGGACACCATCTGGGCGTGGGGGGTTGCGCTCATCCTTGCCTTGCAGGACTCCGGTGCCCGCGTTGCGCCGCTCTGGCGTGGGCTAAGCGTGCTGGGCGATGAGATCTTCTTTTTGCTGCTCATGCCGCTGATCTTCTGGTGTGTGAGCCCGCGCCTGGGGGTGCGTCTGAGCCTGGTTCTGCTTCTGGGCACGGCGCTTAACACCGTCTGCAAGCTCGCCTTCGTCGGGCCTCGCCCCTTCTGGTACAGCGATCAGGTGCGGGCGCTGACGGCTGAGACATCGTTCGGACTCCCGTCGGCCCACGCGCAGAACGCGGTCGGGGTCTGGGGCATCATCGCCGCAGAGATTCGTCGTCGCTGGGCCTGGGCGGTGGCGCTGCTCCTCGCAACACTGATCGGCGTGTCGCGTCTGGCTCTGGGCGTCCACTTCCCCACCGATGTGCTGGCGGGGTGGGCGTTGGGGGCGCTGACGCTCGGTGCGTTCATGGCATGGGCCGACCTCGTGTGGCGGCGGGTGTCCGCATGTGGGCTGGCACAGCAGATTGGCACGTCCTTCCTGGCCTCGCTGCTGCTGGTCGCCCTTCCTGCTGTGGCCTTCGCCATGCAGTCCCATTGGCAGATCCCGGCGCAGTGGGCGCAGAACGCCGCCCGCGCTCTGCCCAACGACCCGATTGCGCCGCTTTCGCTGGACACCGCCTTCACCGTTGGCGGTACGTGGTTTGGGTTCACAGCGGGACTGCTGCTGCTGCGGGTGCGGGGCGGATTCGACGCATCCGGCCCGATCTGGCAGCGCGGGGCGCGGTTGCTCGTGGGTCTCGCGGTGGTGCTGGTGATCTGGGCCGGTCTCGGGGCGATCTTCTCTCGCGACGCGACGCTGCTTGCGGGGCTGCTGCGCTACCTGCGCTACACGATCCTCGGCGGCTGGATCTCTCTGGGTGCGCCCCTGCTCTTCGTGCGGGTGGGGCTGGCTCATGCGCCGCAGCCAGTTGTTGCGCCAGCCCTGCGGGGTTAAGCGGTCGCCGCTGCATTCGCTCAGATCTCACAGCCTCCACGGAGTACTGTGTTTACCGTCTCGCCCTGAAGTTCAAAGATTCGTGTGGTGGAACCCTCAAAGTGTTGACTATCAACGTAACAACGGCGTGCCCTGGGCCGCTCACGTGCCCAGGGCGGCGCGGATCTCCGCGAGCGTCTGCCGAAGGGCCGTTGCGTGCGTCGGGGGTACAAAGCCGCCGAAGAGACATGCGCCGGAGGGGGCGACCAGGAAGACGTGGCGGAAGCCCGTGAGGTTGGTGAAGTCGCGCACGGATGTCCCGTCGCGCAGGCGGAACTGCTCGCGGGCATGGCGCAGGTCGTCCCAGCTTGCCAGCGCGAGTCCGCTGGTCGCCTGAAGCTGGCGGGCGGCGGCGAGGGCGGAGCAATCGGGCGCGGCGGGCGTGGCGGGCGGCGGCGCGGCGCTCTGTAGCTGGAATGCCGCGATGTCGCCGCCGGGCAGCGCCCGCACGATCATCTGGAGCGGGGGGTTCTGGCCTGATGACTCCGACGCATCCCTGGCCTGCGCCGCGCTGGATGCCGAGTCAAGGGCAAGCAGCCCCGGGATGATGTGGGCCGTTGCCGCATCGACCTCCAGTGCGACAAGGGATCGCAGGTTGCGTAGTATGTGCCGTCCGTCGCTGACCGAGCCGATCTCGGAGCAGCGGCCATGCACCGTCGTCGCCAGCGCCCGCCACTGCGCGCGGGCGTCCTGAGTCCCGGTGCCCACCGCCTTGAGCAGGTCGGCACCCTTGCGGCTGCGCCCAAGCAGGGCGCCCTGGGTCTGTGCGGCGGTCGCCTGGAGGCTGAGCCCGAGCCCGATCATCTGGAGGTCGGCGGCAGCGCTACGAATGTGCTGGAGCATCCGATCCGTGTTCCGCTCGACCTCCCACCAAAAATGGCTACCAAGCGGCAGGATGCGCGCCTGCTCGGCGGTGCGGGCGAGGGACTGGCGGCGCGCGGCGACGATGACCCCGGCCTGGCGCTCGATCTGTTCGAGCTGGCCGATGATCGCCCCGCGCTCCACGTCGCGGAGCGAACCGTCAAGCAAGAGATCGCGGGTGCGCTCCAGGTAGGCGTGGTCACTGACGATCTGGCCGAGCTCGCGGTCCTCGTGCTACTGGCGCAGCGCGGCGACGGCGCTGGCGATCTGGCGCAGTTGGCGCTGGATGTCCACCAGGTAATGCTGGGCGGTGATGACGGCGAGGGCCTGCCAGATCCCGAGGGCGGCGAGCGCGGGGCTGACGCCGGTGAGGGGGACGAGGGTGCCGTGGGCGACGATGCGGCCCTGCCCATTGACGGCGATGGCGCGCACGCCGCCGTTGACGGCGCTCATCAGTGATGCCTGCCCGCTGGCGAGCTGCGCCGCCACGTGGGGGGCAAAGCGGAGGGCGTAGGTACTCCCGCCCCCGACACTTACAGCCATGGCTACGCCGGGGGCGGCGCGGAGCACAGCCAGGATCGTCTGGCGGGCCTCATCGCCAAGGGTGATGGGCTGGAGCGCTGCGGCGGGGTCGCCCGTGTAGGGAGTGATGGTGATGGCCGGTCGGCCCGCGCTATCGACCAGCGTGGCCCCAACAGGCGTTGGATCGGTGGAATCTGTGGATGTCATCGGTTGGACTCCATGGACACGCACATGCGTGTGTCGGCGCACGGGCGAATCGTAGCACCCGGCTATTACGATCCCACGTGGGCGCAGATGCGGCGCGATCTGAATCAGCAGAAGGCGGGCACATCGGTGTCGGGGGCATCACGAAAGCTGACGCGGCAGTAGCTGGTCCAGCGCCTGAGCGAAGCGCTGGCGGTCGGCGGGGCTGTAGGCCGCCGGGCCGCCTGTCGCCACTCCGGCCCAGCGCAGCTCCTCCATCAGGTCGCGCACCGCCAGTCGCTCGCCCACCGTCTCGACAGTATACGCCTCGCCGCGCGGGTCGAGGGCCATTGCGCCCCTGGCTACGACCTGCGCCGCCAGCGGGATGTCGGCGGTGATCACCAGGTCGCCGGGGGCGATGTGGCGGGCGATGTGCGCGTCTGCGACATCGCTCCCCGTGGGCACCTGGGTCATCGTGACCAGGGGCGAGTCAGGCAGCGCGAGCGGGCGGTTGGCCACGAGGCAGACCGGCAGGCCCAGGCGGGCCGAGGCCCGAAAGACGAGATCCTTCACGGCCTTTGGGCATGCGTCGGCGTCAACCCAGATCTTCACGGCGGCTCCTTGTTGGTCGCCGGTACCCCGGCGGTAGATGCCAGGGTAGCATATTCTGGCATCTATCGGGCTTGCCCGTTCTCTGCGGCCACGTACTCAATATCCCCAGATCTGGCGCATTGGGGGGGCCTCGTCGGCGCGGGGTGCAGGGCAATCATAGCAGGGTGGTGGGGCGCAAGGTGGCGACTCATCCCGCCCTGAGATAGCTCAGTAGATACTGTGGGAGAGAAAAATCAGGGATATTTTCCTGCGGCGCTTTGAGCTGAGATATCTTAGCTCCAGGTAATATATCTGTGCCCGCATCCCCTACCATAGGTCGTGGGGAGCCTTTTACGATATGCTCACCGCACATTGTGGAGTACCTATGCGTGAACTCAACCTCGGCACGACGATCTGCGGGCGCTACCAAATTCTGGGTCTGGCGGGGCGCGGGGGGATGGGCGCGGTCTACGCGGCCTGCGACAGCCGGCTGGGGTTGACGGTTGCGCTGAAGCAGACGTGTGCGACGGATGAAGGTTTACGCCGCGCCTTCCGCCGGGAGGGTCGGTTGCTGGCGGCGCTGCGCCACCCTTGTTTGCCGCGTGTCCTGGATCACTTTGAGGACGGGGGCGAACTCTTCCTGGCGATGGAGTATGTCCCAGGAGACGACCTGGGGGCGATGCTGGCGCAGCGGGATGGCCCTTTCCCGGTGGCGGATGTGCGGGGGTGGGCGGACGCGCTGCTGGATGCGCTGGAGTACCTGCACCGCCAGAGTCCGCCGGTGGTGCATCGGGACATCAAGCCGCAGAACGTGAAGCTCGCGGCGGGTGGAGGCGTGGTGCTGCTGGATTTTGGGCTGGCGCGAGGGGCGGCGGGCGGGCAGACGCTGATGCTGAGCGGGGCGACGGTGGCGGGCTACACGTTGAGCTACGCGCCCATTGAGCAGATTCAGGGTGGGGCGGTGGATGCACGGGCCGACCTGTACGCACTCGGGGCGACGCTGTACCATCTCTTGTCGGGCAAAGCGCCGGTGGATGCGCTGGCCCGTGCGGTGGCGCGGCTGGATGGAGATCCCGATCCGCTGCCGTCGCTGGGCGCGGTGCGGCCAGATCTGCCGGTGGCGCTGTGTGACGTGGTGATGGGTGCCTTGGCCCTGCGCGGGGCTGACCGTCCGGCCACCGCCACGGAGGTGCGGGAAGCGTTACGCGCCGCCGGTTCATGAGTCATCCCGAAATTTAACAAAGGGTCGCAAACCGAGACCTCCCGCAGTACCATGGGATAGGAATACCCCCAGTTACTGCAGGAGGTCTCTATGAAGCATGATGCCAAAACACC